>JAFAXQ010000143.1 GCA_019240835.1 Ktedonobacteraceae bacterium | reverse complement strand
CACACAGCCTAAACGAGTGGTTACCTCAGAACTACTGGTGTGAACACACTTACAGTTTTTATGAACAGGACATAGAATGAAGATACACATCTTACTTGCTGATGACCATACAATACTACGCGCAGGGCTGAAGATGATGCTGAACGCCCAGCCCGATATGGAAGTGGTTGGTGAGGCGCATGATGGTCGCCAGGCTATTCAGGAGGCATATAGATTACAGCCGGATGTGATTCTCATGGATATTACCATGCCTGACATCAACGGCATCGAAGCCACACGGCAGATTAAGAAGCTTTTGCCTGACATAAAAGTTCTGATTTTGACAATGCATGAACACGACGAGTATGTATTTCAGGCTTTACGCGCCGGAGCTTCAGGATACATGCTCAAAGAAGCTGCTGATACCGAGTTAATTTCCGCGCTGCATATCATACAGAGTGGTCAATTCTTCCTATCACCTACAGCACAATCTGTGATGGTAGGTGACTATCTACAACGCGTTCGTACAGGCGAGGAGAAGGATAGTTATAGCTGTCTCACCGAGCGGGAACGTGAAATTCTCAAGCTTGTAGCCGAGGGATACACCAATAATCAGATTGCTGAGCGTCTTATCATCAGCCCAAAAACAGTAGACACCCACCGCACTCATATCATGGATAAACTCAATTTGCATAGCCGCGCCGAGCTAGTAAAATATGCTATGCGGCGCGGCCTGCTAGAAGGCTGACTAACCAGATACGGCTATTATCTGATACCGTCCTCGTCGAAATCGGAACTGCTGTCACTCTCCTCAGCAAAATATTCATCGCTGTAGAAGCCGACATCTCGACCAACGTAGACACTGACCAGAAAATCCTCGCGGGGCATATCGGCAGAAAGCACGAGATCCTCATCAATTTGCTCAATGAGCTTGGTGAGGTCCGCCTCTTCCAGTTCGCGCTCCAGAATGAGGGTTCCATGCACTGTCGTGGTAGTGAAGTGTAGGTCCACGGTCCCTAGACGGTTGTTCGTCTGGAGACTAGTGCCCTGCATGATATAGTAACCTTCGGAGTAAGGTGTACGAAAATGTCTGTCAAAATGGATATCATCCATAAAATGCTCCTATTTGCTTTAAGTGGAAAAACTGAACGACCTGCGCATAGGTGCAAACACTACGCGCTCTTCGTCTTGGTAAGTATTCTGTGGAGCGGCCTGGATTATGGTAAAAAGATGCTTAGCATGTATGGTTGCCAGCATTGTTGCTGTGTAGTTAGCACCCAATTGCTGCATCCCTCCCTGAAGCTGTTGCCAGGATGCTCCGGCAAATGACACTGTTGCACTTTTCATAGCGGTCATGCCCTGCTCTTTTGCCTGCTGCTCAAGATACTGTCCCATTTCCTTACCAGTGGCATCCGTTATGCTGATCGTGATTTGCGCTGTGTTAGTGCTATCGTAGAGTCGCACGGTCGAAGTGTGTTGGTCCAGCAACGCTTTCCAGCCGTTAGGGTAGAGCAGGGATATGCCCAAGTGGCTATCACTGAATCTTTGTTGAGGAAGAGTGACAGCAGGAACGCTAAATGGTTGGGAGAGTATATCCCATACAACTATCCCTGCAACGAGCAGACAGCAAACGAGCGATGCTATTATGCGTAACCTCTTCCCCCCATTATAAGCCTCAGCAGGCATAACTACGCGTGCAATAGCCTGAGATGTTTTAGCATGGCTTGGTACAGGCTGTCCAACAGTTTGAGAGGGTGGAGAGGATGACACAGCAACAGGCTGCTGGGCTGGCGTAGGCGGAGGGTCGAGTGCTTCTACCTCTTCGCGATGCTGAGCCTCAGGGGGTATAACTATGGGCGCAGTGACCCGAGACGCTTTAGGGCGGCTTGGTATAAGAGGCTGTCTGGCAGGTTGAGAAGGTGGAGAGGATGGCACGGCAGCAGGCTCTTGCGCTGGCGTAGGTGGAGGGTCGAGTACCTCTCCCCCTTCAGGAGAAATAGACTGTAGGCGTATAGTGGTACGAGGCAATGATGTTGACGGTGCAGTAACTGAATGAGAGAAGGGCTGTTCTGCGACCTGTTCGCGTAGCACCGCTTTGCCACCTTCTAGCTGTGACTGAGAGGAATGAGCAAGGACAGCGACTCCGCAATTACTACAAAAGCGAGCCGTATCTTTCTCTAACTCTTTTCCACAGCTTGTACAGAGTATGGCCATAACTTCTCTCCTGCTCTATAACTATTTCAGCTCCAACAAGGCTTCACGCTCAGTAGCCGAGGCAAAGACCTGTTGGTTTTTCACAATATCAACAAGCTTCTTGCGTCCTTTGGGACTACCAATCATGAGGGCACCAACTAGCTTGTTCTCACGGAAGAAAAGTTTTCTATAATTCTCATTGCCCTTCTCGCCTGGCTCGCGGCGTGCGATGCTCTCCAGCTCTGCCGAATCCGATCTAGCAGTCCCGATGACGGCGATGTTCACATCAAAGAGAGGACTGGTGTAGGTTGGCACGTCAACGTATGGTCGGTGATCACCACTCATATTCGCGCCAGCAATGCGGCCGTGGCCCATAGCATTGTCCCAGGTACCCATCGTATGATGACGACCAATAGCAACATCGAAGAATTCAGCGATATCCCCCGCCGCGTACACGCCCGCAACATTCGTCTCCATGTACTCGTTGACCACCACACCGGTACGGACTTCGATAGCAGTTCCCTGCAGGTACTGCGTGTTCAACGTGATGCCCAAACCAATGCCAATCACATCTGCCTGTATCTGTCGTCCTTTCGCTGTCTTGACGTAAGATGGCACACCGTTCTTTGCTACAACCTCGGCAATTTCATCTCCATGCACCACTTCAACCCCGAACTTTTTGGCAATACGGTCGACAACCTCGCCACCCTCGGGGTCTAGCACGTTGCGCAGCCAGTAGGGGCCACGCATCAGCCATGTCGTGTCCAGCTTACGTACTGCAAACCCATCGCACATTTCGTAGGAAATAAAGCTACCCCCATAAGCAAGCGCTGTGCGTGACTCAAGCATCCTGGCAATGATAGTTTTCGCATCATCAAGCGTGACGAAATTATAAATATGCTTGACATCTTTCGCCCCTAGTACCCGCAGTGGATTGGCCCAGCCACCATTGGCTACGAGTAACGCATCATAGGGAAGGTGTTCACCCTTGTTGGTCACCACCTCCCTTTCATGTGTATCGACACGTGTCACAAGCGTTTCTATGAGAAGATGAATATTCCTCTGCTCATGCCACGCAAAGTCACGTATCATCACCTTCTGCTCAGCAAGCACCCCTTGTAAGAAGCGTGGCAGGGAGACACGGTTGTAGAGAGGATACGGTTCGTTGGTAATCAGATGGATGCTACAGTTCGGATCGTTTTTTCGCAGTGTTTCGGCTGCAGTTGTCCCTGCAACGCCGTTGCCTATGATTACATAGCGTTTGTCATGCACAGCCAAGTGTTCTCTCTCCTTAAAGTGGGTACAGCAGCCCCTGTAGGACTTTTAGGAATCTTAGCACAGTTTTGCACAGAACGCTATAGCTGTATTCTCATTCAGAAGACGAGCAAGTCTGCTTCCAACAATGGTAAAAACAGACTGCTCGTTTTTTCGTTATTGGTTGTTCGCGCTTGGTGCAAATGCCCAAAAGAGAAGGCCCACGACTAGAGCGAAAAGCACCACCATGATAATCATCACCGCGTTAACCACATCGGTGACTGACCACTGGAAGACGGCAGCTCCTACCAGATACAGTAACCAGAGCAATCCCAACGCAGGGAAAATCAATAGCAAGTTAAAGCGTACCTCGCGCTTGACAGCCCGTGGCTTGCGCTCACGTACTACATAGTCAAAATCGGAATCAAGCTGTTCCATCAAAAAACCCTTCCTCTAAGGACAAAGGAAATAAAAAAGGCCCCTGGGGCCTAAGCAATGGATATCTGGGCCGAAGCCGACCAATGAAAATGCTCACAGATCGGTGCAGAGTCCGCAGATAGAGGGTAGAAGAGAGAGGGAAGAACACGAAACTTGTTGAGGTAACGACGGAGTTCATACGCATTCACGTGGTACACCGAGCCATCGTTCGTAGCCTCTACCTGTCCCTCAGCAATTGCGCTACAAATATCAGCAAGAGTCGGAATACGATCAGTCATAAGGCACCTCCCTACGAAATACTGACGCTCTACCGTACAATCACACCTGGTGACTATTGCACAGTGTCTACCAACTACACGAGTAGAAACACAATCAAGTTTCTTTCTGTTCCATTAGTAGAAACACAGCGGAAGCCGTATTTCTTCCCTGTAACAATACACGTTAATGCTTACTCTATCTCCTCTTTTGTTTGATCATCTTGCTGCACTAGCACAGCTTCGTCATCCAAAATACCATCCATAGGCTCAATATACATCATACGACCGACAAGGTCAATCTGTTTGATCACCTCTTTGATTGCGGGCACGAGAACTTCTCGTCCATCAGCACTTCTCATAACGTACACATCATTGCTGCCTGTGACTATGATATCCACCACTTCCCCGATCTCACGTCCCCTTACAGTGCGCACCTGCAAACCGATAATATCGTGCTGGTAGTATGAGTCCGCAGGGAGCTGCGCCAATTTGTCGAGAGGAATAGCTAGATCGCAGTTGCGCAGTAACTCAGCGCCAGTAATATCATCAATACCAACCAGCTTTAGGATCACCACCTCCCCTTTATAGGGACGTACCGCGTTGACTGCGTAGGGGAGCCGTTGAGGGCCAAGATATACTTTGCCCACTGTCGCAAAACGGTTGGGAATGTCAGTAAGGGAAAGTACTTTTAACTCGCCGTGAAGACCAAGTGGAGCCACTATTTTTCCGATAGTAGCCCACTCTGTACTGTTTTGCATTGGCAGATGCTCTCTACCTAACTATAGAATTTCTAGCGCGGTATGTCGCCCTTCGCGTGTGCCACCTGCACGCAAGAGGGCGCGCATAGCCCGAGCGACACGGCCCTGTCGGCCAATAACTTTACCATAGTCATCCGCTGCTACGTGTAGTTCCAAAACAAGTGCATTACGGTCATTGCGAACTTCGCGCACCTGTACAGCCGACGGGTCGTTCACCAGCGACTGAGCGATATACTCAATCAGTTTACGCATATCTTCCCTTTGCTTGAGTTGCTACTCTGCCTGAGTAGGAGCTTGAGTCGCCTTAGCCTTCGTCTGAGCGAACCGATCCATAATGCCCTTGCGCTGGAACAGCATGGTTACTGACTCCGATGGCTGAGCACCATTTTTGAGCCACTTGAGGGCTTTCTCTTCATCCACATTGATTGTGGAAGGTTCCGTGCGCGGATTATACCAACCAATATTCTCAATGAAGCGACCATCGCGAGGGCAATGCGCCTCGGCGACGACGATACGATAACTGGGAGCTTTTTTCTTTCCCGTGCGTCTTAAACGGATTCTAACAGCCATTCTTCCTGTTTCTCATCCCTTGGTGTATTTTCACATGGCCACCCCTCAATTAGGGTGCAGTTAAGATACCATGTTGTGAGGAATTTGTCAATTGTTTTGGATGTGTTGCTGCGTTTGACATTCCACTCCACTATGCGATACTCTGATAGCAGAGTCAACATCATGTAAAAGCGGCGGGTAACAGCTCAGTTATCCGCCGCATATCATTGCAGCAGGGCTGTTGGCAGTTTTCAAGGTTGTTTGCAGATGGAGGAATCATTCATGACAGTTCAGGAAAAAAAAGTTATCGCTGTTCCTCAAGTGGAGCCTCGTGCCCCTATTCCAACACAAAATCTACGCGTGCCAGGTCCAACGCCTCTTCCGCCGGAGGTGCTGGGTACACAGTCCTTCCCTATGCTTAATCACAGGGGACCCGAGTTCGCAGCTATTGTAAAGCGCGTCACCCTGCGCCTGGGATACTTCTTTCAGACGGCCTCACCTGTGCTCACCTTCGCTGCTTCCGGTACAGGAGGTCAGGAGTGTGCTATCGTCAATCTCTTCTCACCTGGTGATCATGTCATCGCTATTACTATCGGCAGCTTTGGCAATCGCTTTGCCAAGATTGCTACGGCCTATGGCTTGCATATGACGCGTATTGAGTTTCCCTGGGGACAAGCTGCTAATCCGAAAGAGGTGGAGGCACGCTTGAAAGAGAGTACACCATTCCGAGGAGTGCTCATAACGCATAACGAGACCTCTACCGGTGTAACGAACGATGTAGAGACGCTAGCTGCACTCATTCGTGGTATCAATCCGGAAGCACTCATCGCGGTAGATGCGGTGTCGTCCCTGGGTTGTATCCCATTGGAGATGGATGCATGGGATCTTGATGTTGTCTTCACAGGCTCACAGAAGGGCTGGATGTCTCCCCCTGGCTTGATGATGATTGCGGCGAGTCCTCGTGCATGGGAGGCTAACAAGACAGCCAAACTACCACGTTTCTACTTTGATTGGGTCCCGACCCGTAAGAAACTAGAGGTATGGCAACAGCCAGCCACCCCGCCTGTTTCGATCTTCTATGCGGTGGACATGGGCCTGGAAATGATGCTCGCTGAGGGACGCGAGGCAATCTTCGAGCGACATCGCCACGCGGGCGATTACATACGCCAGCGTGCGAAGGCTATGGGGCTACACCTGCTAGCCGACCACCAGTACGCCTCGAACACGGTCAGTGCCCTTATGAATCCCGAAGGCGTCGACGGCAAAGCGCTGCTCAAGAAATTGCGTGAACAGGATCATGTTGTGCTCGCTGGAGGCCAGGATCAGCTTGAAGGCAAGATATTCCGTATAGGGCATCTCGGTTTCTTCAGCCAAGCTGACCTTGAACAGGTGATGGATAAGCTAGAACTACGTCTGGGTGAAACTGGTTTCAGGGGGTAGTCGATTTAGGAATGGAGACGATGAGATGATAGAAGCACAAGCGCACGCAGCAACAGTGACAGGGACTGTCAAGGTCCTTGTCACAGATCGTATCGCGCAGGAGGGTATAGATCTCCTGCGCCAGCAATTGCCGGAGGTCCACATTGACGAGCGACTCGGGCTAAAACCGGAGCAGTTGAAGGAGATTATTGGTGAGTACACGGCGCTTATTGTGCGCAGCGAAACGCGGGTCAGCAGCGATGTGTTAGCCGCAGCGACAAAGATGAAGATTGTAGGGCGTGCTGGCGTAGGTGTCGACAACATTGATACCGAGGCTGCTACTCGTCAGGGCATTATGGTGGTGAATTCACCCACTGGCAACATTGTCGCAGCGGCAGAGCATACTATTGCTATGTTGATGGCATTGGCACGACATATTCCCGCCGCCAACGCTAGTATTAAAGCTGGCAAATGGGAAAAGAGTCGTTTTGTGGGTGTCGAGGTGCGCAATAAGATACTTGGCATCATCGGGCTAGGCAAGGTGGGCACAGAAGTAGCACGACGCGCTCAGGGTCTGGAGATGCAGATCATCGCCTTCGACCCTTTTGTGTCACCTGAGCATGCACGCAAAATAGGTGTTACTATGCTGAGCATGGAAGAAGTGCTCAAGCAAGCCGATTTTGTAACATTGCACACCTCGCTCACCAGCGGTCCACAAGGCACTCGTGGACTGCTTGGCGCACACGAACTGAGCATGATGAAGCGCGGGGCACGCTTGATTAACTGTGCGCGAGGAGGGCTGATTGACGAAGAGGCATTACTTCATGCCTTGAACGAAAAACATTTGGCAGGGGCAGCGCTTGATGTGTTCAGCCAGGAGCCGATACGCGACGACGCAATACTCAAGCAACTGCTCATGAGTGAACATATGATTGCGACTCCCCACCTGGGAGCCTCTACCGAAGAGGCACAGGTAGGTGTTGCCATCGACGTTGCCGAGCAGATCATCTCTGTCCTACAGGGCGGTTTTCCACGAGCCGCAGTGAACGCACCCCTCATTCTGCCGGAGACCCTGAAGGCGCTGCAACCATACATGCGTTTGCTTGAGCAGATGGGCCACCTGTATACGCAGTTGCAGCCAGGACCATTGCAGAAAATCGAGTTGTCATGTAGCGGCCAAATTGCTAATTACGACCTGCGTCCACTGCAAGCAGCGCTTATCAAAGGCTTGCTTGAGTCGGTCTCAGACGCGCACGTCAATATGATTAACGCGCAACTGCTAGCAAAGCAGTGGGGCCTAGAGATTGTCGAGCAAAAATCTACGACAGCAACAGAATTTGCCAACCTTGTGACACTGCGCGTGACGAGCACGAATGGCAGCAATTCGTCACTCGCTGGCAAGCCTGGCTCCGGCGATGAGTATATTGATGTGCTCAGTGCAACGGTCATGCGTGGTGAATCACGTATTGTACGCATCGGTCGCTACTGGACAGAGTTTGTACCAGAAGGCTACATTCTTTTCTGCCGCAACGTCGATCAACCTGGCATGATTGGACGAGTGAGTTCTATTCTGGGAAAAGCAGGTGTGAACATTCGCCACATGGACGTTGGGCCCACTGAGCGTTCACCCAGACCTTATCCCCGCCCTACTACTAGTACGGCCCTCATGATTATCTCCGTTGATAACCCCATTCCCGCTTGGGCACTGGAAGAAATCAGAGATGTGGAAGATATCTTCGGCGTCAAGGTGGTGAAACTCTAACACAAAAGTATCGTATATCTTGTTGAGAGCAAGACAACAAGATATACGACACTCTCATTGATCGACTTCACAGCGGATGTGACATATGGGAGGTGACAGTCGTTTTACAACAGGGCAACTATGAACCTGTGACGAAACGACTGGAAGAGGGAAGAAGTGCTACATGCAGACTACTACTCCATTACCACTCAAGAGCAGAGGTAGTGTCAAAATCAGTAGAACACAAGCTCGCCTCATCTTTATTGCTCTGCTATTTATCAATATACTTAATTATGCTGATCGTTATGTGCTCCCAGCAATACTGCGTAAAATTCAAGCTGCTCCTCACTTTGGAGGTTTGGGATTAACAGACTTTCAGGCTGGCCTGATTGGCTCATCCTTTCTTCTCGTCTATGCATTTGCCACACTACCCCTTGGCATGTGGGCAGATAGAGGTGTGCGCAAAAATATTGTTGCCCTGTGTGTTGGGGTATGGAGTATAGCGACTGTTCTAGCGGGATTGACAATCAATTTCCTACAACTGTTTGTTGTACGCTCCATACTCGGCATCGGAGAGGCGGGTTACGCACCAGCAGCGCCTTCATTGCTGGCCGACTGTTTTAGTAAAGATCGACGTGGGCGTGTTCTTTCCTACTGGAGTGCAGGATCACTGATTGGTTCAGCCATCGGTTTTGCTCTGGGTGGCTTTATCGCTGATACACTGGGATGGCGCTGGGCGTTCTTCGTCGTGGGCATTCCTGGCCTGCTCGCGGCACTACTCATCTGGCGTCTCACAGAACCAACACGTGGGGCATTTGACCGCGAAGAAGATGGCAAAGATACGCAAGATACTCTCCATGAGTACATGAGCACAGGGCAGGATTTGATCAGTTCACTCACACAATTGTTACGCATTCCTACGTATCGGGTCTTATTGGCTGCCTTCACATTCAGCTTTTTTGCTATCGGAGGAACATCTTTCTGGCTACCGTCCTATTTCATAGACACCTTTCATTTGTCGTTGGGTAAAGCTGGCTTGATCTCCGGTCTAGTATTAGTTGGCGGTGGGCTGACAGGTACAATTCTTGGAGGAGTATTGGCAGACTATGCACAGCGACGACTGCCAGAGGGGCGTCTGCTGGTTGCAACACTTGGCTTCTTCGTCGGTACACCATTGGCCCTCATTGCGTTCTTTCTCCACCACCTGGGGCTTGTTCTCGCCATGTTTACGATTGTAGCAATCTTTCTCTCCTTCTGTATAGGCCCCTTGAATGCCGTGCTTCAAGACATCACCAGACCAGATCTACGGGCCACTGCTGTGGGTTTCTCGTTGCTTTGCGCCCACATCCTAGGCGATGCATCCGCTTCGTCGATTATCGGTTTACTAGCAGACCTACACCATCATCGACTTGGCTTCGCGTTACTGGTTACAGGGCCTACAGCGTTATTGTTAGCGGGCACTGTCTGTCTTATCGGCCTAAGAACGGTCGCACACGATATGAAAATAAAGCGTTGAAGGTGTTGCAGTGTGAAGAGCACTGCAACACCTTCAACGCTTCCCTACTGCCATGATTTGGAGCGGGTTGCGGGATTCGAACCCGTGATCTCAACTTTGGGAAAGTTGCATGTTACCTCTACACCAAACCCGCGCTACCTGTGGACCAATCATAGACTATCTGTGGGAAAAAGTCAAGTACCCTTTTCTTGTGTTTTGCCGACTAGTGACCTGTCACTTTTTCTGCATATATAACCTTTGCTCTATGTACGATGCAGAACAGAAACTTACCCAGGTATTACCGGAATTGGCCCGCGAGAGTCAGCACCCGCAGGTCAGAGATGCCTTGCTGCAACACGAGCAGGAAACGCGTCAGCATGTGCGCAATTTAGAGCAATGCTTCCAAATACTCAATCAGCAGCCGATGGCGTTGGAGAATTATGCGGTAGCAGGTCTCAAACAACATCACGATACTTTTCTGCAGCAGCAACCACAACTATCTGCCCTCATGATGTTTGACTTGGGCGCTGGCTGTCAGAGCGAATACCTGGAAATGGCTGCCTACAATGGCTTGATTGAGGCAGCAAATAGTTTAGGCTTGCAGCAGTGTATTCCCCTGTTTCAGCAGAACCTGCAACAAGAGGAGGCAGCCGCCAAAAAGCTCTCTATGCTTGCTCATCAGCTTAGTCAACAAGCGGCCCTGTAGGCTTGGCTTAGACGAGATAGAGCATTTTTCTCAAGCATAGACACGTGCCCTCTTGCACTCAACTGGTGCAAGAGGGCACGTGCTTCTACGATCTCTGCTTCATCCGACGCCTCTAGGCCCAGGTGTGGGAGCTGTCGGTAGGAAAGCTGATGAAGCGTGAATAAGTGGGGAAGCTGCACGCCTCGCTCCTCGCTTCATTTCCTTACGCGTCAGAATATCTGAACTGATCGTGGGATGGGCCTGTAGAAGGTCATGATCGGGTTTTGGCACCCCATAGTCCGTTATATTGCCCACTTGCAGACGCAACATCAACCCAAAAAGCCTACGCCGCACTGCAAATGGAATATATTTAGGAACATGTATTTGGTCGGCTGGCTTGCCGAACGCATACTTAGGGATGACATAAAAGCCGCGTCGCGCCGAGAGGTAGGTCATAGCCGAGATACGTGAAATCTCTGCGGCGATATCCACTGCCGAATTGCCAAAGCCCACCACTAGGACATGCTTACCGACATAGGCATCGGGCGTCTTGTAATAATGGCTATGCATAATCGTTCCAGCGAAGTGTCCGGCAAACTCAGGCTCTGGCCAGCGTGGGTCCCAGTGATGGCCATTAGCCACCAACAGAGCACGATAACAGTGAGTAGAACCATCATCCAGCGTTACCTCCCATCCCCCACCAGCCAGCGGCCTAGCTTGAGTCACCAGAGTAGTAAAGCGAATATACGGCTTGATGCCGAAGTGCTCAGCATAGTTGTCAAAATATTCAGCAATCTGCGTATGATGTGGAAGGACCGGATAATGGTCGGGCATGGGATAGTCGGAATACTGCATAAGTCGCTTCGAGGTGTCAATAAAGAGCGACTTATAGGCGCTGGATAGCATATTTTTATTGTTGTAGACCCAATTACCACCAACACGACACTGGCCTCATAACAGTCAAAGGGAATACCATGCTCCTTCAGAACTTTACAGGCAGCAATTCCCGACGAGCCAGCTCCTATGATACACACACGATTAGGGATTCCGCTCATAGCTTTTCGTCTCAGTTGCTCTCTCATTATAGTAGACAATAGCGAAGCACATAGATAACAAAAGCGGTTCAAGAAATGTACCACGCTATTATAACATACCGCCTTGGAACTGGCCGCGAAAGTCAACTGTCCGGCTGCAAGTGGTAGCGTTCGACAATCGGCTTGATCTTCTGGTGCCGTAACCAGCTTGTGGGCATGTCTTGTTGGAAGATGCTGTATGCTTCAGCAAGGTGCTGGTAGTTTGTGCAACGTCAAGTTGATGCCCATCCGCAACGTTTCGATGACCCCTTTGCCTGCCACCGCCACGCTCTCGAAACTGGGGGCACCATAGGGGTTCAAAAACTTTTGCAGCTCTGAGAGCGAGAGGATATCTGGCAGGTCGCGCTTATTCCATTGCATCACGAGTGGGAAAACCGACATATCTTTGCGCATCCCTCGCAGGTGCTCGTGCAGTTCATTCCAACTCTCGATATTTTCATGCAATTTGCTTGCCTGAGAATCTGCGACAAAGATCACGCAGTCAGCCCCTTTCAGCACAGACAGACGGGTGTGTTGATACAGGATTTGCCCAGGAACGGTGTAGAGTTGAAAGCGGATGGTGAACCCATGAACTTTCCCGAGTTCGAGTGGCAACAGGTCAAAATACAACGTGCGCTCGATCTGGGTGTCCAGACAGACCATTTCACCGACATCTTGGGGCCTGACAGTGCAGTGAATGTAGTGTAAGTTGGTCGTTTTGCCGCACAGACCCATACCATAGTAGACGATTTTACAGGTGATCTCGCGTTTGGCCATGTTGATGAGTGACATGGTTGCTAGGCTCCTTTCCCAGCAAAGAGGCTTGACGGTAAGAAGGGCAGGCAGGGCTGAAGGCACTCCATTGGGACATTCGGCCCCACGTGCTCCCCCATCAGAAGCGACCTTGCGCTGTGCTGGGATTGGCGCTATAGACCTCAAAGATCGCGTATGCCTGCTCCGTTTGAGGATCAGGCGTTCGCTCCACGATATAGGTTCCCGCACCATGACTGACGATGGTGAGCGGGTAGACGGTCAGGACGCGATGGTTATGTACTATTCCACCTGAGTAGCTGACGGTTGGCTGGAAGGTAAACAGAAAAGCCTGAGCGGGTTCTTGCTGCTGTAAGAGCTTGGAGAGAGCATCATAGACCTGCTGCGAGACAGTGGTACTGGTGGTGATGTCCACAAACAGATGGCGCACGGTGCTCTCCAGCTCTGTGTGTGCATCATGGGATATCACCGCATACTGCGGTCCCTCTAAGGGGACCCCGTTAGAGCGAGAGAGCCGCTTCATGCTGGGATCGACAAGGAAACGGTGTGACTCCACCGCGCCAATGGAGATAGATGACCAGGGCATCGCTACCTGCCTTTCAATTTGTACGCATTAGTCATTACACCCTTCGTAAACAGTTCCTAAAATTCTAGTGAGAACTGTACCTAGTTTTCTCGAAGTCGAGAATGGCGTTAACCCGACTGTCTTCCGATCATTGTCCGACTTCCGAAATATATGCTCCAATTAACGCAGCTATACTCACTACTTTTCACTGTATCAATACTTTGCTCCACCAAATTAGCAAAGTAATTTGCGTTCATGAAATATTCCTCTACCAGCGTGGAGAAAACTATGGTAAGATTGTGTTCAGGTCTATCGCAATCACACGGGAGAAAAGGGATACAATGAGCGAGGAAGAAGAGAGAAGACCATCACCGTCGAGCGATAGACAATCGGCTTATGTAGCCGCATCTGGTCAATTATCTGAAGAAGGGCGTCTTGCCCTTGCTACCCACATCCAGCGTGAAAAGCCGCTTCAAGCATTAGCGTGTAAAAAGGAAAGAGAGCATGGATGCTGAGAAGAAACCGAACAGTATTCTCCGCTATGAGCGTCAGTTACGGGGATGGTCTCAACGGAAGGTTGCTGACCTGGTCGGGACTAGTGAAGACGTAGTGAGTCGATGGGAACGGGGCGAGAGGAAGCCAAGCCCTTTTTTTCAGGAAAAGTTGTGTCTCCTCTATGGAAAATCCGCCGACGAACTTGGGTTTTTTGCAAAGAGTGATTACGATACCCCAGAATCGCTATACGAGAGCAACTTTCCCGTATTCGGGAGCGAAATGATTACCAAGCGTCGCGAACTGCTACAATTGCTGAGTATTGCAAACGGTGCTTTATTTATTTCAGGTATAGATTGGGAGCGCATAGAAGCGTCTTTGACAAAGCCGTCGTACATTGGCACTGCAGTGGTTAACGATTTAGAAACAATTAATAACTGTTGTTGGAGTCTGTATATGGCGGCCTCGTCGAAATCTTCTGTATTGGATGGAGTGCTGGGGCAGCTAAAAATGCAAATTCAGGTTCTCAAGGAATCGCACGCGACACAAACACATCAGCGCCTGTGTGGTCTGGTAAGCAGCATGAGCCAGTTAGTGGGAGAAATATTCTTCGACTTACACGATCATAGTACCGCTCAGTCTTGTTACATATTCGCTGCTACATCAGCCCGTGAAGCTAAGGCATACGATCTTTGGGCAAGCGCATTAGTGCGCCATTCCTATCTCTCCCTCTTTGATGAACGTTATGAGGACGCGTTGCCATTGCTCGAACAAGCTGAATGTATTGCGCAACGAGGCGATCTGGCACTGCCCACAAAGTATTGGGCAGCAGCAACCTGTGCTGAAGCAGAGTCAGGCGTAGGCCACCTCAAAGCATGCCAAAGTGCATTCGACAGGGCAAACGGCGTACAAAATCTTACAGGGGAAAATCCGACATGGGTGCGCTTTGACGAAACACGACTGCCTGCGCTTCAAGGAGCATGTTACGTTCGACTACAGCATCCTGATTGGGCCGAACCAATGCTCCAGAAGGCATTACAACAAAGCGCGAAGACGACTCGCAGACGGGCTATGATCCTTTCAGATTTAGCACTTTCTGCCCTGCAACAAACAGAGGTTGAAAAGGCTTGTACCTATGCTCAGGAAGTGGTGACATTAGCGTCTCGCACTTCGTCGGGCTTCTTGCGCAACACTGTGCTCAAAATACAGCACCAACTTCTACCGTTTGCTGATGTTGAAGCAGTGAAGGCACTGGAAAAATGTGTGGCACAGTTCACCTAGAGGAAGGAACGATGATGGAGTTTGAGCAAGGTTATCGCTCAACGCGTCAGGCATGGATTGATGGCGTCAACGAGTTTCATCCAGCCCCAAAGGAATCTTACACAGTGGCTTGGGAGCAAATGCCTTCCTGGGAGCGGGAAGCGGTGAAATCCCTCTATCACGAGGTGCGCAGTCTTCTTCTGCCTAGCCTCAAGAAAGGCATACGAATCCCGCCCCAACATGGCGGATATCTTGTCAGTGCCATATGGAACGTGCTCATGTTTCAACTTTTAGGCGAGCCAAAGCCATCCTATGTGAAACACTTCGATGCTCTGGACGCATGGCAGCAGAAAACAGATATCAAGATGTTTGAGGCCATAGAAGCAGCCGTGCTTCAAGAAATCACCTGAGAAGGGTGCAGAAGCTAGAAGCCAATAATTATCCTGAAACCTAATACGATGAAAAAGCGCACTCAGCGGCAGGCATCTTCTCTCGCAACCCCTTCTGTAGTACAATAGTTTCTGATATACTACGTGACAAGCAAACACTACACATTCCCCTATACTTGGGCAATACTGCAAGAGGAGGTTGTGCCTGAATGCAAGACAATACACTCCATCAGCGTGTTTTTAAAGTGCTAATTGGTCTCTGGCTTGTCGTCTTTCTTCCTGTGGCTACTGCCTTAATTCAGGTCATTGCAGCGCTACCAAGAAAGACGTTCCTTAGCAGCCTCTACGACACCTTCCTTGGTTGGTTCTTCCTGCCTGGGCGCAATCTCATTACGACCGTGAGTGTGTTTGTTGTACTGACCCTTCTCACCATCGTAGCCGCACTACTCTCGCTCAGAGAAGCCTATAGCAGCAGCGGTCGCACACTGCGCAAGTACCTCAATTCCGTCGTCAACACTCATCAAGGGCTTCATCCAACGGGCTTTGCACAGCAATCGCAGGTATTGCTCTCTGTTAACGTTCCGCTTGACGACGTGTATATTCATCTAAGCGCTGTTCCTGATCGACCGCTTTACGACATGCCACATGAGCAACTGAAGCTGCTGGAGACATTACGCCAAGAGGCCGATATGGAGCCAGCAGAGCGAGAAAGACGCATTCAAGACCTGCGGCGCATCTGGGCTTCACATGAACTAGCCGAGCTGCGACCAAGAAGCAACGCCAACATCGAAGAGGTATTACAACGACTCACGGTGGCCAATCCCGTAGCAGTTATCCTGGGGGCACCAGGCTCAGGCAAAAGTACCACCCTCCGCTGGTTTGCCTTGCGCATGGCCCAGGCGTGTCTCTTACCGTGGTACCGTCGCTGGATGAAGCACGCATTGCATCTACTTGCCTCTCTTCCATTCATTCGCAGTTCCACGGACGATGATGATCATTGGCATATCCCTTTCATCTACATACCGTCCAAGTGGGCAGAGATACTTCCCGAGGGGCTGGCTCCCGTCCAAATCCCTATCCTGCTGCGTATCAGTGAGTATGCAAGTAGATTGAGTTCAGAGCCACAGTTCCCGTTTGAGCACTTCTTCAAGGATAAGTTGGGAGGGGAGCTTGCACAGAGACTACTGCAAGAGGTAGAGAAGGGACACTGTCTGTTGCTCTTCGATGGACTAGACGAAGTGGCCAGTGATAGCCTGCGTAGGCGCGTCGCAGACAACATCTCTACCTTTATCGCTCACTATGTCACAGAGCGCAGCAAGCAGCAGGCGAATCGCTTTGTGATTACCTCGCGCATTGTGGGCTACGAGGCAGGCACGTTTAGTAAGCACGCCCATTACACCCTGCTCGAGTTTGATGATGAGCAGATTGAGCACTTCTTGACAAATTGGTGTCCTGCTGTCGAACGTTACCAGACCAAGTCGGTGCAGGCGATGAAAGAGCCAACAGCACAACAGAACCTACAGATCAGAGCGGCAGGCATGGAGCAAAAAGAGCGCCTACTACGCGCCTTGCACCACAACCCCAGCATCAAACGTCTTGCCGTCAATCCACTCATGCTCACGATCTTAGCCTTGATTCAAAAAAGTGGGAAGACGCTGCCCCATCGACGCATTGATCTCTACGAAGTGGTGACTCGCACACTGCTGGATAATTGGAACCAGGAGACAGGACGCAGGATGCTGCCCAGCGGGGAGATACAATTGGCGGAGCGTCTACTTGGCAGCTTGGCATATCAGATGCATCGTCGCGATCCCCTCATTACAGAACGCGAGGTGAGGCAGATCACTTGCCAGGTGATGGGCGATTTCTATCATCGCCCCATCAGCGATCAGGATACGCAACAGTTCATCGCTACCTTGCGCAGCAGTAGTGGACTCTTCGTCGAAAGCGGACAGGGGCTGTTCAGCTTCATGCACCGCACCTTCCAGGAATACTACGTCGCGTTGTACCTGCTCGACAAGCAGCTCTACCCGCCTGACCAGCTCAAACAATTCATATGTGAGCACTACAGTAGCGCCATCTGGCGCGAACCGCTTCTGCTCACCATCGCCTATAAGAGCGGGCAGAGGGACCGCGATGAGATGAAGCAAGCAAGTGATTTGATTGAGACCATTCTGGGTACAAAGGATAGTTATGACGGCATTCTACAGCGCAGTCTGCTCTTCGCGGCCAATAGCATCGTCGACTGCAACATGTGGTCTATTACGACTCCTCTGCAGCAGCGTGTAGCCAATGACCTCTTCGCGCTCTATGGTGACTCGTTCGAGGCAGGACGCTACATGGCATTGCAACGAGACATTGAGCAAGTAGCCCTGCTCTGGCTGCGCGGACAGCCACAGGAAACGAGTCAGCACAACTCCTGGACACCCCTACTCGAGGCATGGCGTACAGCCTTATGTGATGCAGCCCACCCTCTGTGCCAGGAGGGTGCAACGCATTTGCTAGCATCGCTTGCTCCTGACCTTGCAAGCTGCTCCAAGTCTATCTTCTCTACACTGCTGCCACCACTGCTGCAACTCGCTGGTGTGGTAGATATATCATGCCCACCAGACGACATTGCTGAACATCTTCCGCAACCAACTGCACAAGCAGCGACACAGCGCGTGGCGGAATATGCTTTTATCGCATTACGCCTTCTCGACGCAGACGGACCAGCGGGCTGGCTACACACAGCTTGGCTCGCATGGAACAAGGAAAAGACAGCACTCTTAAAGCTTCTCACACGGCATTCGCTGCAAATAAACTACCTGCTCACACCTGCAGCTTTTCCAGGCAAGCGTGATGATCCTCACTGGGATAGACAACTCACGATAAGGCGAAACTGGCGAAAGCTGGCTCAGCCTAACCGAGGCGATCTGCAAATGCAATTGTTACAGGCCAGCAATGCAGCAAACTATCCTCTGGCATTTCTCCTCTGGCAAATGCTCACGAGAGAAGAGCAACATGTAGACAGCAATCTTTCATGGCAAGCAATATGGCACAACTTCCTTGAGGCAGAGATGTCACGTGGACGCAATGCAACCTATCAAACCTGCCTCTATCTAAGACTCTTCTTGGCCAGAGGCGATGAGCAGTTACGCAAACAGATGGCTGATGAACTAGTAATGGCACTTTCCTCGCAGAACAGCACACAGAGGCATGCCCTGATTACTATAGCCAATCTCTACCTGCGAGACCTGCGAGACCTGCGAGACCTGCGAGACCTGCTAGAACTGCGAGACCTGCTAGAACTGCTAGAACTGCTAGAACTGCTAGAACTGCGAGACCTGCTAGAACTGCGAGACCTGCGATACCTGCGATACCTGCGATACCTGCGAGACCTGCTAGAACTGCGAGACCTGCGAGACCTGCGAGACCTGCGAGACCTGCTGAATCGAGAACAGATCATAGATATAGTGTGTAATATATTGACCCATCAAACTGATGAATTATCTTCAACAGTTCTGCTTACTGCTTGTAGTGTCATTGCAAGCTATGATGATGTTCCTGCGGAGATTGAGCAGCAAGTACAGCGTTCCCTACGCAGCTTTGAGCGGCAAACACAGCAGACAGGCACGTTTACCGCAGAACACCGTCAACTTATCGCTGCCACAAAGCGCTTGCTAAACCCTCCAGCTTCATCTGCCAACGTACAACGGGTACATAGCACCCCCGACGAACGGGCAATCGCCCTGTATGCACTCAAGGAGCAACGCCAGCTTGCAGCTTCAGACGTTGAAGAGCTCCTGAGTGCATGTACGGATAGTAGGCAAATCTCCGAAGATAAGAGAGCAGCGGTGGGGGATGTCTACACGGTACAAGCGGTCGCATGGGGTCTATCCAAGCAACAATTCCTGCCGGAAGATGGTGCATCATCGTTGCTGCTACGGTACTTGGATGATAACGAAGCTATCGTCTGTGCAGCAGCGGCACGACTGCTGCAAGGCTCTAAGCGGCTACCATCCCAGGTCAAAGAAGCAGCGGCACAGCAGATCAAGCAGTTGTTGCTGGATGAGACACGATCACGTCGCCCGCTGGATACGCCGGACTACCAGGTCTGGCGCTTGGATGATGTGCTGTTCGAGACGCTGCGAGTGTTGGTGTGATAGAGAGAGGAAAGCGGGTGCGCGAGCCAAACAAACTCAGACGTTTTGAACAAACTGTGTTAGCGCATCTGGATGCCGCATGCAACTTGGCACGTTGGTTGACGTGCAATGAACAGGATACAGAAGATATCGTGCAGAGAGCATCAACCTCGGTAGGGGCACGGTTCACCGTGCCCCCGTTGGCACTCACGCCCTTGATCGCAAGCCAGAACGTAGCGGCCTCCTGCTTGGCTGCCACGATGCTGGGGGCCAATCCAGGAGGGCACAATGAATTGGACCCCTACCGACTGTCTGTGCCCTTTGTGCAAAAACTTGACGCTTAACACAAGAAAAAATTGGAGAAGTACCGCATCTCTCCCAAGCAACTAGACTGTGGTTGCTACAGAAATGTTCCCCAAAGTTATGTTCTGTTACAACACTCGTTTGTTTAGGTAGAAGGTAGCACAGCATGCCCCAACATCATTTTTGCGAGGTAGACATGTCTCCACCACAAGGTACACAACAGGCCAGCCTCTTCTTCCTGACAGCACTGCTCGTGTTGAGCCTGTTTCTTGCAGCGTGCGGAAGCCCTGGAGCCTCCAGCGCACATCCCTCGGCCACGGCAACGCCTACGGTGCCACCGCCTCACATCATTCCTGCCGATGCGGGCTGGAAAATTGTTTTCCAGACAGTAAAAGATGCCACCAATTTGCATGCTGGTCAGAGTCAAGTCTTCAAGTTCAATCAGTTTCCTTCCAGTACATCTTTTATTGTGTATGGTACCTGTACAGGTAATGGATCAGCAAAGATCACAGCAAACGGAACAAGTGCGGATGGCTCTTCGACATTCACTGGCGTTTTAAGCGCAAGTTGTACATCTTTAGGTACATCTGACTCAGTCGATTTCAGTGGCACTGGCAACGGTAGCGGTAGCTCTGTAGCGAACGGTGGAGTAGCGGGGATCAAGAGCACCTCAGATGTTGTTGAGCAGGCGACGATTAATCTGACGATTACTGGGCCGATAAAATTGGAGATCGTGGTCGAAGAACCTGTTTAGGAGGAGCTCATCGCATCCAGCGTGGCTGCTGCCAGCCAAGATGAGCATGGCTGTTCACCAGACGCACTATAGCAGATGGCTCTTGCCAATCCACCACGCTGATGGTTGCAGGATCGAGGAAGAGATGGGTGAAAGAGGTGATTGGTGCGCCCAGGGCAGTACACAGTAGCGCTTTTGCTGGGCCTGTGTGGGTAACGAGAATAATGGCTTGATCGGGGTGTACCTGTATAAGCGCTGTTACGGTGGCAACTACGCGCTTTTGCATGGCATCTAAGCTCTCACCTTGTGGTGGTGCAAGCATCGGATCGTATCCCCAAGCCCGCTGTAACTCGGCATCGTGCTGGCTCCGTGCTTGCACCTCTTCACTCGTCAATCCCTCCCACGAGCCAAAGTCGCCTTCGCGCAGAGCATCTACGAGCTGTATATCCAGGCCATGACGGACTGCAATTGGCAAAGCTGTATGATAGGCGCGCTGCAAGGGACTACTGTAAATAGCAGTGATAGGAAAGGCAGCTAAGGCGTCGGCAAGTTGCTGGGCCTGCATAGTGCCTACATCGGTAAGTGCATCGTCGCGAAGCCCAATATAGCGTTTTTGGCGATTGAGCATCGTTTCACCGTGGCGAACGAGAAAGAGGCGTGTGGTAGGCAAAGCGTCGTCCTTCGTGCTAGTCGGAATATCTCACAGTGCCCAAACGATGCAGGAAGCGATAATGACGAAGCAGCATCCCTTCTGTCGTCATTTTTCGCTTCCTGCGTGTCAACGGAGCTAGAAGTGACAAATACAATCTGCCATTGATTACGCACCAGGGTTCAGGGCTTGTAGCAGCCTGGAACGCAGCAGAGGATAGAGATTGAGAGCCCAGCCTATACCAAAGGCTGGAGGCATCACAACCTGTGATGTATCCTTGTTCCAAAAAGTGTCGCGTAGTTTTTGGAGGGTTGGCAAGCGAAAATCATAGGGAATGCCAGCGAGCCTGCCATGCCAAGTGCGCTCCTGTGGAGCCAGATTCAGTTGCTCCTTAATAGCAAGTGCCACGTATGCCCCGAGCAATAGCGTGAAAACTGCATTCCTCAGACGCCTGCGCGCCATCCTTATCCGAGCCATCCTTTTGCGAGACATTGTTGTTCTCTCTTTCACTGCACAAGGCAGTAAAGCTGCCTATCATGGACGTACGAACAATACGTCGCTCTTTGCTGCGACTAGCCTTTTGCCGACTGTGGCTTGTGCTGGAGTCTAGAGCCAGCGCACAGAAACAGCATAGCACAAAATAGAGCGAAAGTGGAAGGCTTATCACAAGCTAGGCTCTGTATCCTAAGGTTGTGCTTGAACTGTATACCAATCGTACCGTAAACTGTTTCTTAGCAGTACCAACCATCCTTCTTAAAATTAGTTAACAGGAGGTAGACAGCGTGACACAAGCAACTCTCGTTCTGGCTATTGTACTCCAACCGGGTGGCCTTCTTGCATGGTTAATCGTTGGCCTGATTGCAGGCTTTGTTGCCAGTAGGCTAGTAGGAGGATCTGGCTATGGACTCATCGGTGACATTATTCTAGGGATTGTTGGCGCGTTTATCGGGGGAATTATCGTTAGCTTGTTCATCGGTGGCTCGACTGGTCTGATTGGTAGCATTATTGTTGCGATTATTGGAGCGGTTATTCTCATCTTGCTTCTGCGAGCTATTAGAAGAGCGTAGCAGTGAGGTTCGACGCCGCAAACTAGCTCGATGAACGAAGAACCCCTCTCTCATCTTTGGTGAAGGAGGGTTCTTCGTTGTCTTGTCCTATGGCACAAAACTTCCTATAGTCATTGACTCGACTAACTTGAAGAAGTTTTGTAGAGGGGGCATATGATTGCGCCTTTTATGAGAGGTTTCTGTGTGCTTGCTATAAACAGAACGTGGCTGAGAAATAGTTCCTAGAACCTAAGCAGGAGAATCAGTATGATTGTGAGGATATGCAGCAACTGATCGACCCAGATGGGGCCAATCAATTTGTAGCGTGCTTTCAGAGTATCGATGACAAAGTGTGTACCAATGAGGATAGCAATAGCAGCCACTGATGGGTGGACGAAGAGCACAAAGACAGCAGCGTATGTAGCGCAGTGGTAAAAATTCACTTCCCAACTCTTGCCTTTCTCGACACTCATCCAGGCACTCTGAAAAGCAAAATCCCCGACAAAATGGCAGGCCAGCCAAGCGAGTAGTGTAGCAATATAGGTGGTAGTGAGCATGATTTCCTCCTAAATTATACTCTTCTGAATCAAGTATAAGCAGAGAGGGAGGATGCTACTATGAGGTATCTCACTGCGACACGATGAACTATTTCATGCTTACACTTCTGCAGGTACCGTAGTCCTCTGCTGCTCACTAGTGAAGTCAGCCTGCTTCGGGCGCTTCCACGGTAGCATTGCTTGCCATGCCATACCTGAGAGGGGACGTAGGATAAGCAGGGCGGCGACCAGTGTCCAGAAACAGAATGCCAGGTCTTGCTCTAGAAAGGCGCTATCAAACTGCCCCTGCACGAGAGCAGTCGACATTGCTGCTCCGACACCAATAATCATCCAGCGCAACTGTTCGCCGTCTTCAACTCGCGTCAGGTGTCTCATAATCTGAGCGAATAGTGTGTAGAAAAGTATGATGATAGCGATAAAGGCGAGCAGACCGAACATGCCTATGCTCACCCAGACGTGCAAGAATATGTTGTGAGGATGTGAGAGCGTCGGCTCATCAAGTAGCCCCGTAGGCTTTCCCGTCACTGGATCAGTCACTATCCAGTAGTGAAAGGTATGTGCAGCACAAATCATATTCTTGCTGTAGTGGCAGAGCCAGTTGTCCATGCCATAACCCAGCCACGGGCTATCGTGAATCATTGTTAGCGCACTCTGCCAGAGATAGAGGCGCTTTGTTACTGTGCTTATACCATACTTGCTCACGTGGCCCTCTGATACAAAATCGACGACGCGGCTATGGAAGAAAAGCAACGCAACAGCCAGCACAATGAGTACTGCTACGCCACTGACGAGCAGGTGTTTGGGATTGCGCAGTGAGAAGGCCACTATGAAGAGCAGCCCAATTGCATTGGCGAGCCACGCGCCACGAGACTGCGTCAAATAGAGTACGAAGAGCAAGGGCAGGCACACAACGACGGCAAGCACACGGTTGCGCCAGGAGATACCGGCTATCAGCAGAGCAAAACCAATAGGTAGAGTATAGTCGAAGAAAAGTCCGATACTGTTCGCGCTTCCATACACAGCGTGGACGCGGCGAATGCCATCCTCCAGCACGAGCGTGTTCTTAAAAAAGATGTATTGCGCCATACCTAGCAGAGCTACCAGTAGGGCAGAGCCAAGCAGAGCACTTAACAGGCGTAGCACATCCTCACGCCTGCGCAGACAGAGCAACACTAAGCCCCCATAGAGCAATGGATCAAGCACCTCTTCACGAAAAGCGCGAAGAGCAGTGTTATGTGCATAGGCAATGACAACAGAAACAGCCGCCATCAAAAAAAAGATGATGATAGGCAAAGTAAACGGGCCAAGACGCTCCCTCACCTGCGACCAGAAGAACCTACAGGACGGCTGTCCCCAAAACAACTGTAACGCGGTTACTGCGATGCACGTCCACAGCGTTATTTCTGCCATGCTGAACGCGTAATGGCTGATCACCGCTTTTTGCAGCAAGTAGTACGGAAGCCACAGTGGTAATAGAGCTACAGCAAAAGGCAAGCGATACCAGCACAAGGCTGTAAAGATAAGCAGAAAGGGGAGCGAGAGCAGTGGATTAAGTCGACCGAGGTAGCCAATCACGGTATGCTGATTACCGACCATATAGTACAAGGCTAGCGAGAGAATTAAACCAGTCTCAACTAGACGGTCATGCCAGAATGACGACGTTGGTCCTGTACGAAATCCGCTTTTCCTCGACCACATTCTACTACAGCTACTCCTTGTTCAGAGTAACACCCCCACTAAGCTTGGCAGCTTTCTTCTCTTTGCTAGCCTCTTTCTTCTGCTTGTTAGATTTAGGAGCAGCCTTCTGCTCCTTTTTCTGTTCTTTGTTCGCCATGAGATACCCTCGTCATCGCATAATTGAAATCCGTTACTATCCCTACGATATCATGATCTATACACTTCGTCAAATATTGTGAGACAGAATGGCTTAACTTCCATCGTGAGCGGCTGATTCGTAATCTTACTAGAATGTATATATTATATTATATACGCTTTGATCTCACTTAGCAAGTCGTTGTGTCTCTGCTACAATAGTGACATTGCGCTGAAAAGAGGTAGTTATGCTGAAACTCAAGTTAAAAGAAATAGCTAGCACAAAGCCCATCAGCATGTCTAAGCTGTCGAGATTATCGGATGTCTCTTATGACACTATCCAACAGATTTATCATACTCCGTATAAGGATGTGAATCTCTCCACGCTGGAGAAGCTTGCAGATGCCCTAGAGGTGGATGTGTGTGATCTGTTCGAGAAGGTGAAAGGGGTTCCGGAAGATATTTCGCCCAAGAAGAAGCCCAAGAAAGTGGCCAATTCCTCTGAGAGATATTCTCCGTGAGTTGCTAGTCATTGTGCTTGACACAGGTGTTAGTATAGCAATGAGCATCCGTGGCTCAGGAGAGTGGGACGTTTTGCACCTGTAGCTCAATGGATAGAGCACTTGACTTCGGATCAAGGGGTTGCGGGTTCAAGTCCTGCCAGGTGCGCTTTTTTTGGATATCCCTTGCTCAACTCAAGACATGGAAATTACGAAGGATGAAACTAGGTGATCCCCTAAGCGCAACCGTCGAGGAATACCTGGAGACGATCTACAATATGAATATGGAGCACGAGGTCGTCATCGGTGCTCGTCTAGCGCAAAAGTTTGCTGTCTCTCCCCCCACCGTCACGGAAATGCTCAAACGCCTGGTGAGGGACGGATATGTACAGATGGACAATAAACGTCAGGTGACACTCACCGAGGCAGGTATCCGTGCAGCAGAGTCGGTCTTGCGTCGCCACAGACTCACGGAGCGTTTCCTAACCGATATGCTCGGTATGCAGTGGCATCAGGTACACGAAGAGGCTGGTCGCCTGGAGCATTTCATCTCTGGGGCTGTAGAGGCGCGGGTAATCGCTGCCCTCAACTTCCCGACCACGTGTCCACATGGTAACCCTATTCCCGGAGAAGTAGATGCACGCAACTACCTCAAGAACAATAATGCCATTCGCCTCTCCAATGTAGGGCAAGGTGAGGTCGTAACAATCCTATGTATCTCAGAGGTCGTCGAGGATGAAGAGGCACTCATTCGCTATCTTCACGAAAAAGGCTTGACACCCGGTACACAGTTGACAGTCTTAGGTCCAAAAGACGATGGCGACGAAGACTTTGCTGTGCAAGTGCAAGGTTATACTGTCTC
>JAFAXQ010000095.1 GCA_019240835.1 Ktedonobacteraceae bacterium | reverse complement strand
TTGCAGCCATTTGTCATGGACTCCAAGTGCTTGCCACCGCAGGAGTTCTAGCAGGGAGAACCTGTACGGCGTATCCTGCAGTTGGCCCCGAGGTGACACTGGCAGGAGGCACATACAAAGCTGTGGAAGTAGATCAGGTCGTGGTGGATGGAAACTTAGTCACAGCCCCTGCGTGGCCTGCTCATCCTGCATGGCTTGCCGCATTCCTCCATGTATTAGGCACTCGAATTGAACTCTAAATAAAATTGGTGTGTTTGTTTGTAAGCTGAAAGTCTATAAACACACACACCAATTTTATGTCACAGACGCTGAAGACGTGTCACTTGACGACGACAGTCAGCTTGGCATCGGGATGCTCCTTACTACTGATGGTGTAAGTCCCATCCTTGCTGAAATGGATGATCTGAACTTCATTCTTAGAAACGATTGTCCCATCAGCAAGGCCGCCATCCACGTTGCCCATCAGAGTATGGGGCTCATCTGTCTGGTTCATAAAGACGAGCGTGTCATTATTAACGGTTATGCTCGCTGGCTCGAACGTGTACTGGTCTTTTCCTCCGTTGCTGGCCACGATTTCCATGATCTTCACTACGACGAAACGATGCAACAAACACTGTGCTCATGCGAAAGAATCTCCTTACGTTTTCTACCAATTAATTGGAAACTGTCTGAAAGTCATCTCAAGTGGCTCCAGAAGGGGCATGAGGAACGACAGTTAAGCATGTTTTCAGACAGTCTCTCATACCAAATCCGTTTAAGAAGTGATGATTTGGGGACACTCCAAACCCTGCCAGGGGGCCTCTGGACCCCCTTTTGATCTCTCTTCTTAAGAATTTGGTATCACACTGTTGTGATAATACTATGGGCGTTTTGCTTTTTCCACGGAAATTCGGCTGTTTGGGAGAAAGGTACCAGGTCAAAGTAAAGAAATCTTTACCAAGCAGGTGCTTAATCGCATCTCTGTGGAATGTATCTTTGAGTTTCAAAGGAGATCATTTTATTTCTTCAGTGGACAGTTAGCATATCCAGGTGATGATTTCTTTACCATTTCGCAATACCTTTTGTCTCTCCTAGGATGTCAAGAACGTGGGAACTTGATTTCGAAATCTATATGCGAAAAGTTCTTCTTCTTCTCGTTTTTATAGGTGGATACGATCTTTCTCTTCGATCGCTATAGCCTAAACACCAATCTTTTCTGCAAAGTTAAAAGGACTGACATATGATCTATGAATATTGGGTAATCGCAGGTCTCTGGCTGCTGTGGGCAGCATACTGGATGCTGTCCGCACAGAGCACGAAACAGTCCGAGCAGTCTGAATCTGGATCATCTCGTCTCATCCATCTCGGCCTGGTCGTCGCTGCGTTCGCTCTGGTGGCTTTGCCTGGCTTGGGGATCGGCTTTCTAGGATGGAGGCTTCTGCCTGATCCCTTCATCGCATTCCTCATCGGCGTTGCAGTGGAGGCGTTGGGTCTGGGATTTGCCGTGTGGGCACGTAGGCACCTCGGTCAGTATTGGAGTGGCACCATCGACATCAAGTCTGAGCATCAACTGATCCGCAGCGGACCATACGCGCTGGTTCGTCATCCCATCTATACGGGCTTTGTGCTGGCTTTCCTTGGCACTGCCCTGGCTGCGAACGAGTTCATCGGCTTGCTCGGCCTGATGTTGATCATTGTCGCGTACTCTCGCAAAATCTGGATGGAGGAAAATTGGCTCGTCCGCCAATTTGGCGCGGAATATACCACCTATCAGCGCGAGGTGAACGCGTTGGTCCCTTTCCTCTGGTGAATAGGTGAATGCCACCCCTGAGAGAACTAGAGGTGGCTCATGTTATGCTATAACTATTAAATACACTGCGAGCAGGAGACCGATCAGGCTCGTCAGAACGGTAAGAAGAATGGCGAAGTGAGTGGGCGGATGAAAGGTTTCTGTGTCGATGGCAACACGGATATGCAGAAAGTTGAGCAACGCTACGACAATAGGCGCAATGCCGAGCAATGTAAGACTTACCCCAACGACAGCGGAAAAAGGGAATGAGAAGAGCAAGACCTCCTGCTGCTTGGAGCCGAGTTCACGCAGTAACAGTCCAAAGCGCTCAATGACGAAGCCAAAGGTAATCGTTGCTAGAGCAGTCCGGATCCACGCGAGGAAGGTGCGCTCGTTCGCGAGGTGGTCAGGTACCTTGCCACTATGGACGACTTGTCGGTCCTTTCTCAATATTGCCTCCCTACTTGTATAATAGCATTTTTTGTAGTAGACAGAGCTTCCGGCAAAGCACATGTAACCCCCCCTCGTATATTTTTAAGGAAGAGTATATAGTATCAAAGAGGAGAAGGCTTCAATGCATGGACTGCAAAACAAACGTCACGGATTAGCTTGCTGGCTGACTTTTCTGCTCACTGCAGCGACGACAATGTTCGTACTTGCAGCTTGTGGCACACAAGCAAGCAATACACCGTCAAACTCAACTCCCGTAGCTACGTCGGCATCCACATCGACTGCTACCCCAGGTCCAACATCATCTATAAACACGTTCCAGGTGAAGATCGTTGAACAGAACAACCAATATGCCTTTGAGCCTGCCACGGTAACCATCCCCAAAGGAGCGCAAGTGGTGTGGACAAATGTCTCAGATGCTCCTCATACCGTGAGCAGCGATACCAATGCCTTCGGTACTACTTCTAACCTGACACAAAATCAGACTTTCATGGCGACGTTCAACACGGCTGGAACATACATGTATCACTGTAACATTCATCCGTATATGAAGGGGACTATTATAGTCGCGTCGTCATAACTCACGTCATGTGGGATTCTTGCACATCAACCACGCTAGGATAATTCTAGCGCGGTTGACCCTCTCGTAACTAACGAGAGGATTTTATTGAGGTGATTGTGATTTTTTCTGCACGCGGCGAAAAAGATTCATAGCATTGATAGCTGTAGGGAAGCCCGCATAAGGAACCGTCTGCAGAATAACTTCTTCGATTTCTTGTGGGGTGAGTCCCACGTTCAATGCTGCCCCTAGATGCACTTTTAGTTGTGGCTCGCGTCCTCCCAGCGCCGTCAAGATGGCCACTGTTGCGATTTCTCGGTCACGCAGGCTTAGCCCTTCACGGCTATAGATATCGCCAAAAGCGAATTCCACAATATAGCGCCCGAGGTCGCCAAGGCGAGCGACTAGCTGCTCTCCGGCTTCGCCATCCACTTCTTTCAGACGCGCAAGCCCACGCTCATAGCGCGTTGGTTCGGATTCTTTCATTTTGCTGTTCTCCCACGTATTCAGTAATAGCAAAATCTGGTAGAGGTTGCAGTCAAATGATGAGCATCCTCTGACTCAGCGCCTGATAAACAAGTCTTGCAGGCTCACCACCTTTGCTTCCTGAGGCCACACCGTCCGAGCCAGCGTATACACCTCGCACGCCTCCGCATAGCGCTGCTCGTGTCCCAGTTGGAGGCTACCTTTGCCCGCCGTCTCTAAGGAGAGCACGCAGCGCTCCATATCTCTCAGTCCCACCGCCGCCACAGCAGAGTACGTCAGGAACTCAAGACGCGTCCGTTCTGATAACTCTGTTCTGGGTTGCAGCGTTCCTACCTGGGCAAAGGTCTGCCATGCATCTTCGTACTGTCCAAGATGCTTGTGGGTGATCCCATCCCACGAGAGAAGCTGATAGCGACCCATACCAGGCAAGAAAGCGTAGGGGTCCTCTTCGGGATGCTCAGGAAACGTCTCATGTGCCAAGGCCAGGTAACGCAGGGCCTCCTGCCTCTCTGCACAATTGGCTGACTTGCCAGCCAACCTTGCATACAGAAGACTGCCTAACAGGGGAGTAAGCTGATCAATATACTGCATAGCCACTTGGTAGGTCTCTAGTGCCTTGCGTGGACGATGAGCATAATCGTAGGTGACTGCCAAGCGGATTAGTGCGACTACCTCTAGGTTCACATCTTGTGCTTGCCGAGCGTACATGCATGCTTCTTTTGAGAACTGTTGCATCTTGTCAAGTCTACCTAAATGACTAGCTACACTCGTGGCAAGCAGATAGCCTTGAGCGGCTAAACGAGCTGCTCGCTGCGTGTAGGAAGGGTGCTGCACAAAACTGATCAATGCAGGCAGGTACAACGATAGAATGGACTTCACACTAGTGATGTCTCCCTCGTTGATCAGCTCTCGACACGCAACCAAGCCAGCAGCACACAGGGGAAGCACGTCCTCGACTGCCACGGTACGTGTGGCTCCCAGCACTGTCAAGCCATACAGGCTGATCGGTGCTTTGGCGATGGCTCGTAGCGCGTGACGGCGTGAAATGCGTGCGTTGTCGCTGTTTTGCTGCTCCGTCATGGTATCGACTTTCCTGAGCCTCTCTAGAACACTGCACTGGAACAGCTCATCTGTGCTGGCTTGCGAAGACCAATGCAGTCCATCTGCTAGCACCTCTATCTCAAAGCTATCATACAACACTATTGTAGGTTCGTTAAGCGGCGTTTCCCCCTCCTCTTCAGCAAACAGAGACGCCCTTGGTGAGACAAGACCTTGCCTGACAGGCTCCTCTTGCTGAGAAGAGGGGAGTTGAACAAGCTCTGCAAAGCCTAGTTCTTCGGCAGTGGCATCGAAGGCTTTGCACAGCATTTGCAGCGAAGACAGGTGCGGCTTATGTGTGCCCATCCTCCAGCCATAAAACGTACTCAGATGCACTCCGACCAGATCGGCTGCCTGTTGCAACGTCAACTGCCTTGCTCGTCTGGCCTGCTCCAGTTTCTCATTCTCGCTCATGAGTTCCCCTTGGTTTCTTCTTGCTTCCTCCAGGTTCCCTTGATAGTAAGCTCTTTGGTACGTAATGTCAAGCTATATGAAGAAGCACACGAAATTTCTTGAAAAATGCTAAAAAATGTGTTATTCTTCTAGAACTCTCACTAAGATATTCTACCTGAATACTATGCCCGTGAAAGAGTACATGCTGTAAGTAACACCTGTGGGATGTGCGTTTGACCCATAACGCCGCCCTCTACTGACACATACACCCTAGTCATCCGTTTCTGAGCTTTCACCACTTTTGTAGAGTAGTGAAATCTTCGGATCTACTATTCTTATAGGGAGGAAAGAGAGCATGCAGAAAACTCAGAAGACCTATACGCCGGAGTTTAAGAGGGAAGCGGTGCGACTAGCGCAAACCAGTGGGAA
>JAFAXQ010000017.1 GCA_019240835.1 Ktedonobacteraceae bacterium | reverse complement strand
TATTCTGCTTACATTGTGGACCTTGCCACTACTGCTTGTAGCGGTAAGCGGTGTGCTACGCTCTCAGACGCCAGCGAGCTTACACCTTGCTATGCACCAGTTACTCTCACTGGAAAGGCTATTTACTTTCCTGCTCGTCATTGCTCTTATCGTGTCGGCAGTTGTGCCTATGCTTCCTCACATTCCAACAAACCTTATTCCTGTATAACATTTTCAAAGGATGGGATAGAGGGACATTTAGGCCATTTACAAGCATAACGTGCTATGTTACACTTTGAACGGGCTTTCGGGCATACCAGAGAGAGCTCAAAGCGGGAATAGAGTTTCTCCCAATATGGTTCAAATAGCAAAAGTTGAATTCAGATCACTATGTGGTTGTTTCATTTTAAGGAGGTGTTCTATGGCTGGTTGGGAAGAAGAGCTGGCTATCATACTGCATGAGCTAGGAGTAAGATTCGAGGACAGCAACTCTCACAACGACCCCTGGGTAAGCGATCTTAACATGATGCGGCGCGAGGTAGACTCCATTGTCACCCAAGTCGTTCTCCTGATGCAACGCGGTGATCTCGATAGCTCTCTTAAAGAGGATGTAATGATCGTGTTGCGTGCTCTGCGCCGTCTCGCTAACACGATGCAGCAAACCGTAAGCGGTGACCATGCGTACTTGGAGTCAGTCTCAGCAATGTTGCATTTCTGTCGTCTCGTTCTCCAACTGAGCGAGGTCGCCCCCGAAGATTAGTCACGTGCAGCGAGCAAGGTCATCCGCATAGTATCGGACGTTTCTTTGCTTTCCCTGTCTCGTAATTATCGGCCCTCGTATTACTCGGGCTTTTGTGCTTCTTCAAATCCCTCGTTCACAAGCCCACGTTTCACAAGATAGCGCATAAACTCAAGACGCTGTTCATATGTCGGTGGAGGCATTTCTTGCGCATTGGAGGGTACTTTCTTTGTAGCAGGCAGAGATGGACGTTCCTCTATTACTGGTGAACGAAATGGTACACTGCGTTCAGGCTTTTCTTCATTTGCTGTGGCTCGATTCGGCTCTGGGGACGCTTCGTTTTCTGCATGCTCAACAGCAACAGAGGCGCTACCCGGCGGGGGCATTGAAGTCTCTGTAGTAGTGGAGCGTACAATCCACTCTTGAGTCGCTCCTTTATTCATAGGAGTCACTACAGATGTGTAATCTGCCTTTGGAGCCTGCCTCCAGGGCCACCAGGCCAACATCTCTTGCAGCCAACGCTTGACCTTTTGTATGATCATGTTATCCCTTGCCCTCGTTCTTGTAGGGATGTTACCATGGCTCGCTAAATCGGGTCGGGTGAACATCCGGCAATTCACGAATCACTACAAAACACATTACGGACTAGGAGTATGGAAATATAGTAGCATAATAACCAGGGCGCGTCAAACGCTCTTGCAATTTCTCACTTCTCGTGCCATAATCAAAGCATCTAACTTGCGCGTGAGGGCGTGATAAATCATGCTCCTACTGCGACATCGTTGTCTGCATACTCCCTAAGTATTGCACGTTCCATGCCCAGATTGTGTGACTAGCAACGTGGGCATTTTTGAAGCAATATAGAAAGATAAGTGTCGGTCATGCAGGAAGATTTTCTTGGGACTCGACGTACTGCCGTCTCAGAAACTTACGTCAATTGCGCTCGCTGTGGTAAGGCAACGCCCTTACGCTACGCTCGTGTTATTCAAAGCGATGTGCTCTCAGAGAGCAATTCTGAGTTTGAGTATCTTTGTTCAGAGTGCCAAAAAGCATTGGCTAGTGGCGAGAAAGATCTTCCACTTGCGTAGTATCTTTTGAAAAGTGTCGTCATGGCAGAAGGCAAAAGTGCCACTGGATAGGCTCTTTTCCTCTGGCCTTTTTATGTAGGGCTCTGCACAGTGCGCCCTTACCAAGAAGTAGGTAATTAAGTATGCGAATGCGCTATCGACATGTGACCTATCGCTACATAGACGGCTCACAAAAGCAAGTGGAGCACCACTACCGTCAGTTGTTAAATGATGTGTTGCGCCAGAGTCAACAAGCAATGCTGCGAGGGTCGGCAGTTTGGCGTCCTCTGGCTGACATTCTAGAGTCATCAGAGATGATGGCCGTTAGGATTGAGCTTGCTGGCATGAAGGAGGAAGAAATCGAGGTTACTCTCTATGAGGATGCCCTGGTCGTTAGTGGTGAGAGACGTGATACACATGAATATCAGGAAAATCTCTGCTATCACGAGGCACAAATTCGCTACGGTCCCTTCCGCATTGAGGTTTTCATTCCGTCTCCCATCGACCGCGAGGCCGTGACCGCCCGCTACGATAATGGTTTTCTGTGGGTTGACCTGCCAAAGTTACCTGAGAGTAATCCGCAGCCCGTGCCTATCAGCGCAACAATACAGAAGGACACACAATAGTTGGTGATATATCAGGATAGTGTATGGAGAAAAATAATACTAATCAACAAGAGGAAGAGCTGACACAGTCCACTGTTGACGAGACTGCTCAGGAAAGAGCAATGCCAGAGCATAGTGTCGTAACTTCCACGCATGCTGATGAGCAGCAAGAGCATACAGCGAGCGGGGGTGCCGTACTTTCTAAGCATGAAGCTGAACATCGCAAGTATGACGACGATGAACGTCTGAACATTCCCGAAATTCTGCCGGTCTTGCCCTTGAGGAACGTCGTCGTCTATCCGTTTGCAGTGCAGCCCCTTGGTGTCGGCCAGGAGCGTTCAATCCGGCTCATCGACGAGGTCATGCGCGGGAATCGACTTGTCGTGCTAGTAGCGCAGAAATCCGCCGATATCGAAGCGGCAGGACCGGATGACATCTTTAGAATCGGTACAGTGGCACGTGTGGGCCGTATGCTGCGTATGCCCGATAACACACTGCAGATTGCTGTGCAGGGCCTAGAACGTGTTACCATCGACGAGTTTACACAGGAAAAGCCGTATCTCAAGGCTCGTGTCACACTCAAGCCGGATGTACAAGGAGATGACAACGAGACGGAGGCTCTCAAGCGCAATGTAGTGAACTACTTCCAGCGTCTGGTTGCTCTAGTGCAGAATGTGCCCGAGGGCGTGGCCGCCGCCACGCTCAATCTGGAAGAGGCGCGGCAGGTTGTCTATGTTATCGCAACCTTCATGCAGATGGAGTTGGAACTGCGCCAGAAATTACTTGAACTCGATTCCGTGCGTGAGAAGCTGGAACAACTGAGTGGCTATCTGTCACACGAGTTGGAGATTCTCGAACTGGGCAAGAAAATCCAGACGCAGGCCCAGGAAGAGATGGGCAAGGTGCAGCGCGAGTACCTGCTGCGTGAACAGCTCAAGGCCATCCAGCGCGAGTTGGGTGAGGAGAGCGAGGAGCAGGCTACAATCGATGAGCTGCGTAGTAAGATCGACGAGGCGCAGATGCCTGAAGAGGCGCTCAAAGAGGCCAACCGCGAGCTCTCACGCCTGGAGAAGCTTCCGACCGTCTCGCCAGAGTATAGCATTATCCGCACCTACTTGGAGTTGTTGGTCAGTCTACCTTGGAACAAGAGTACTGGCGAGAAGATTGATGTACCCTACGCACGTCGAATACTCGACCAGGATCACTATGACCTGGAGAAGATTAAGGACCGCCTTCTAGAATACCTGGCAGTGCGCCGCCTGAAAGAAGAACGTAAGGCTGAGGAGGTAGAGCGTAGCCGCGAAATGGGATCGACTGAGGGTGGTATCGAGACGGAAGATATTCGCCCAACGCAGCCATTGTCATCACAGGAAGCGATACGCAAGATCAACCGTGAGCCTATTCTGTGCTTTGTCGGGCCTCCGGGTGTAGGGAAGACGTCACTAGGGCAATCTATCGCCCGCGCACTGGGACGTAAGTTCGCACGCATGTCGCTGGGTGGCATTCGCGATGAGGCCGAGATTCGCGGCCATCGACGTACCTACATTGGGGCTATGCCGGGGCGCATCATCCAGACGTTGCGTCGTGTTGAGTCCAACGACCCCGTGATTATGCTAGATGAGGTCGACAAGGTCGGGGCTGACTGGCGTGGCGACCCTTCTTCTGCCTTGCTTGAGGTGTTGGACCCCGAACAGAACTACAATTTCCGCGATAACTACTTGGACCTCGCCTTTGATCTGTCCGGGGTCATGTTTATCGCTACGGCCAACGCATTAGAGCCAATCCCGGCAGCACTGCGTGACCGCATGGAGATCCTAGAGCTATCGGGCTACACCGAGGAGCAGAAGTTGCACATTGCCCGCAGCTACCTACTGCCCAAACAAATCGAGGCGAATGGTCTTAAAAAGGACGAACTCGTCGTCGATGACAACACCATTCGTCGCGTCATTCGCGATTACACGCGCGAGGCTGGAGTGCGCAACCTTGAGCGTGAGCTTGGCTCGCTCTGTCGCAAGACTGCCAAACAGATTGCGGAGGGTAAAGAGACACCTGTTCACATTACCAGCGAGCGGGTCTCTGAATACTTAGGACGCCAACGCTTCTTCGAGGAGGCCGCTGAGCGTATTGATCGTCCTGGTATCGCTACCGGTCTGGCCTGGACGCCTGTTGGCGGAGAGATCCTCTTCATCGAAGCAGCTTCCATGCCTGGTAAGGGCCAGTTGACCCTCACGGGGCAGCTCGGCGATGTGATGAAGGAATCGGCGACGGCGGCTTTGAGCTATGTACGCTCTCACGCCGACGAGCTTGACCTCCCACACAACGTCTTTGAAGGGCAGAATGTACACATCCATATTCCAGCAGGCTCTATCCCCAAGGATGGACCTTCGGCGGGCGTGACGATGGTAACTGTGCTCGTATCGCTGGCCAGTGGGCGCAAAGTACGCTCAGACGTTGCCATGACGGGAGAAATCACGCTGCGTGGCAAAGTCATGCCCATCGGTGGAGTGAAAGACAAAGTCCTTGCGGCGTATCGCTCAGGTATCCGCACGGTAATCATGCCCAAGAAGAATGAACAGGATCTTATAGAAGATCTGCCCAAAGAACTATGCGATCAAATGCACTTCTTCTATGCCACCGATATACGCGAAGTACTCGATATTGCCCTTGAACCCTCCACGGACAAGGCAGAGAAGGCCAAGGCGCTTAACGGAGACCTGCCACGACCGCGTAGGCGCAAAGGGGAGAAGGCAGTAGCCAAACCGAACCAATAAGAAGGAAGCTCCGGCCAGGCCGGAGCTTCCTTCTTATTGGTTCGGTCCTATTACCAGTTCATGCGCTCTTTTAGGCTTACATACTTTGGGTTGCCGATGATGAGGTGGTCGAGTAGCTCAATATCAAGCACCTTTCCTGCTTGTATAAGCTGGTTCGTCACCTCCATGTCTTCCGGCGACGGGGTTGGATCGCCGCTTGGGTGGTTGTGGCACACGATGACGCTGGGGCAATTGCGAATGACGGCGGGACGAAACACCTCAGCTCCACGCAGCACCGAACTGTTCACTGTCCCCTTGTAACTCTTGATCTTCTCTACGACTTGGTGCTTCGTATCCAGAATCAGCACGTACATCTCTTCATGATCGAGATACATTAGCTCCATACGTACCAACCTTGCCGCATCATCTGCTGAGCGCACCTGGAACTTCTTATCGGGCTGCTCCATGCTCAGGCGCTTTCCCAACTCCAAGGCCGCCTTCAACTGGGCCGTCTTGGCTATGCCAAGCCCGTACTCTGTGCATAACTCGTGGAAGCCTGCACTTGTCAGCCCACCAAGGCCGCTGTACTTGCTCAGCAGCTTAGCGGCTAATTCCATCACGTTCTCACGTGTCGTGCCCGTGCGCAAGACAATAGCCAGCAACTCCGCGTTCGAAAGCGAATCGGCCCCGTAGCGCTGCAGACGCTCACGTGGACGATCATTAACGGGCATATCGTGAACCGTGGCGTGATACTCTGGTTTCTCAAGCGAGAATTGTTCTCGTGATCTTGTGGTAATGCTTGTGCTCGCGGATGTCATATGAGTACCTCTCTCTTCCTGCTTATTCACCACCTCCTCGCAGGCGCGGTAAACCCTGCCCCTACCATAAGAGAAGGATACATGGATTGAAGCAGAAATGCAAGAGGTAATACATCTGAGCAAAGATTTCTGTTGCCTTCGCCAACAGAAATCTTTGCTCAGTCTTTTATACACACAGTCCCAGCACTGTAGTCAAACGCAACACCTCGGTACCTACACGAGTGTCGTGTTGAGCGAGTACTTCCTCTGCTGCCTCCCTGAGCAGGTGGAGGGCGCTAGGAGTATCCATGTCATTATCCATTGCTGCTTTGAAGCGGTTACGCAGCGTAGTGTCTTCACCGCTAGCGTTGCGGCCTACTAGGAAGCGTACGTGCCGCAATATCTCCTCCGTCTCCTGGGCCACTTTGAGGTCTTCAGTAAAACATTCCCAGGGTTTACGGTAGTGATGACTCTGCAACACAATGCGGATTGCGTCGGCACTGTACTCTTTGAGCAGGTTGCCGATGAGGACCAGATTACCGAGCGATTTGCTCATCTTTTCACTGTCTTTGTACACCATAGCGGTGTGTGCCCAGAAGCGTGAGAAGGGAGACTTACCTGTGTAGTGCTCGGATTGTGCGCTCTCACAGGTGTGATGAGGAAAAGCGAGATCAGCGCCGCCTCCATGAATATCGAGCTGCTCTCCGAGATAATGCATTGACATAGCACTACATTCGATGTGCCAACCTGGCCGACCCGCTCCCCAGGGACTATCCCAGCCAGGTTCTCCGGGAGCCTGAGCCTGCCAGAGTACAAAGTCGAGCGGATCTCGCTTGCGCTTATCGTCGGGATAGTTGCCATGCTCATTTGCCATCTTGAGCATCGACGTGTAGTCACATAGTCCAATAGCACGTGCCAGGGCACCGAAGTCCGGGTCCTGCTTCACGCTATAGAAGACACAGCCTTCGCTCTCGTAGGCGTAGCCGCGGGCAACGAGAGCTTGCACAATAGTGATGATATTGGGAATTTCATCGGTGGCTTTGGCGTAAACATCGGGGCGGCGCACATTGAGTGCATCCATATCGCGCAGAAACCGTGCGGTCTCGCGACGACCCAGTTCATCCCACGCCATGCCTATCTCCCTGGCCTTACGCAACACATCATCATCTATATCGGTCACATTCTGTACATAACGCACTTTATACCCGCTGTATTCCAGGTAGCGAATAAGCGTGTCGAACGAGACATAGGTAAAGGCGTGGCCCAGATGTGTTGTGTCGTAAGGAGTGATGCCGCACACATACATACGCACCGTGTCGTCAAGCGGTACAAACTCTTCAAGAGACTGTGTCAATGTATTAAACAGTTTCATAGTGTTCTCCTAGACCGAACAAACGAACAGCGTTTGCCGTAGTAACCTGGGCAATCTCTTCCAGGGTCATACCACGAAGTTCCGCCAATTTCTGCGCTGTATACTTCACAAGGAGTGGCTCGTTGCGTCGAGCCTTCAGAGGTTGAGGCACAAGGTAAGGGCTATCGGTCTCGACCAGCACGCGCTCCAACGGCACTATACGCGCCACCTCTGGCAATTGATTGTCTTGACGTGTCAGTGGACCCGCAAAAGAGATCATGAAACCTTCGCAGGCCAGACATTCCTCCGCCTGGGCTACATTGCCAGAAAAGCAGTGGAAGACGCCGCGCAAATCTTTCCCATGAGCGCGTAGTAACTCCATCACATCGTCATGTGAGTCGCGCACATGAATAATACACGGCAAGTTGCACTCGCGTGCAAGCTGAAGATGCGCATGGCAAACAGCAAGCTGCACCTCACGAGGTGACAGCATACGGAAGTAGTCCAGTCCAAACTCACCGATTGCCACCACCTCCGGCTCGCGTGCCAGTGCCCGCAACTGTGCATTCACCTCGTCGCTATACGTCGTCGCCTCATGTGGATGTACCCCAACGCCTGCGAAGATAACGCCCGCATGCGCCTTTGCCAACTCCACAGCCAAGCAGCTCGACGCAAGATCAATCCCTGGATTAACGATACGGGTCACTCCCCCTTCAATGGCAGCACGAATCACCGCTTCACGGTCTACATCAAAACGGGGAGTGTCGATATGTGCGTGGCTATCGACGAGCAAGAGCTAAGTTTCCTTTCCGAGGAGTGGCATGCCCAGGAGATGACACGGCTAAGGGACCAGCTATAAGTCTAATGTAGTATAGTCAGGTATTTGAGCGCTTGTCAAATCATGTTATTTAAGAAATCATCCAGAAAATGACAGTGCAGTGTTTTTTTGCGGGTTGAACAGCGATGCAAAAAAACACTGCACTGTCAAATTATGTGCGCTACGGGCGCAAGGAATGGGTCACTTGAAAAGATGGCCTAGGCCATAGCCTAGACACTCTACCTACAATTGTTGCCTTAAGGTGTGATAATAGTCGGGCTATCGGGGTCCTTTGGCTTCTGAGGGTCGAGTTTTGTCGAATCAGCCGCGGTGGATGTACCAGTAGGTCGCTGAGCAGGAGTGTTGCTAGGCTCTGTATCAGAGCGGCCCCTTTCCTTGCCCCACATTGGATCCTTTGCGAATTGCTCGCCCCTGTCCGTTCCTTCAACATGTGTAGGACTCGGTGGAGGTGTCGTTGGCTGTAGATTTTGGTGCGCTGGTGGCTGTGATTGTTGTTCGTCCATAGTATTTTCTCCTTTTTCTCGGAAGTGCTGGCGAAATTCCCTCTTTGGCTGCCCTTGCTCGCCAGCTATGCAATATGGTGCTACCATTTGTTACACGTTTGAGGAGAGGAAAAAGTGACAAGTCGCTTTGGCGTCTGTGACTGTTGCTCACTATGATGTTTTCTCCTTAGCGCTTGTCAAAGCATATGTTACGATACAAGTTGCCACCGTCGAGCAACGGAAGATTCACAACTGCTCACTATCCACCCAAATCGTCACCGGACCATCGTTACATAGTTCAACTTGCATATGCGCTGCGAAGATACCGCTTTCGACATGAATGTTGTGGGCAGCGATGGCGTTGATGAAGTGCTGTACGAGGGCTTCGGCAATGGCAGGTGGGGCAGCTTCACCGAAGCTGGGACGACGCCCTTTGCGCACATCGGCATAGAGCGTGAACTGTGAGACAACCAAAGCTTGGCCAGCGATATCAAGCAGAGAGCGGTTCATCTTGCCTTCATCGTCTCCAAAGATACGCAGATGGACAATTTTATCAACCAGCGTTTTGACCTGAACCTCGCTATCGCCCTGTCCTACTCCCAGCAGTATCAGAAGGCCCTGACCTATCTGGCCCACAACTTTTCCGTCTACAGTCACGCTGGCATGGCTTACACGCTGTAATAACGCTCTCATGTATATATGGACTCTACCTTTCATGGGGAGTATAGCAGAAAGGCAACGAAAAAGGTGCGTCCACTTGCCATACCCCAGCAGGATTTTGTGGACTTTTGTGCGCCTCTTGTCATCAGGAATATCATAGGCAATCACATAGCAGGTGATCTGATTGCTTCCTCCAGCTTAGCTTCTCATACTTCCTTTTTCCCTTCTACTTCCTATATATGCTTTCTGTAATGTGGCAATATCAAATTTCTTCATCGGCAAGAAGGCCTGCGTTATCCGATCAATCTGCTCGTGCGTGCCATTTTTCATCATTTCGCCAATCACCGTTGGCCAGACCTGCCAGGAGAGACCAAACTTGTCTTTTAACCAACCGCACTGTTCGGCCTCAGGAACCGCAGAAAGTTTTTCCCAGTAGTCATCTATTTCTTCTTGCGTTTCGCAGGGGACAATGAGAGAGATAGCTTCATTGAAAGTAAAAGTATGTTCTCCTGCGCTGTCCATAGCGGCAAGCCAAGTTCCTAGGAGAGAGAAGTCGGCGAACATAATCGTTCCTTCCTTATCCGGCTGCATCCCCTTAGGGTAACGAGCCGTCATTCCTCGCTTGGAACCCTTGAATACCGCACAATAAAAATCAATCGCTTCCTCGGCATGACCAACGATTTTCCCTGTAAACATAAGCGACGGAATGATGAAGGGCCGCTCTTCGCCGGCGGGATCAGTGAGAATGAGCTGCCAGGAAAGTCCATATCTGTCTTGTATCCAGCCATATCGTTCGCTGAACGGGTATGTATCAAGAGGCATAAGAACTGTACCGCCTTCCGACAGCTCCTCCCATAGCCGATCTAAATTCACGCGTGCGTTTTTGTCTTTTGATGGGTCAAAGTTGAGGAGAAATGAAACCGAAGGATTGAAGGTGAAAAGCGGTCCAGCGCTGATGGCCATGAACGGCTGTCCAGAAAGTTCGAACGAAACAATATCGCAATCTCCCGAAGGGGTATCATGGAGCGTTGTGATATGTGTCACGTGTGAATCCGGCAGTAAAGAAGTATAAAATTCGGCAGCCTCTTTCGCTTCTTTGTCGAACCATAAATGCGGTGTGATTTTTTGCATGATGTTGTTCCTTTCACGCTATTTACCAACTATCTCGCAGTTTGTTTAGCATTTCTTAGGTTTGTGGATAGTGTTCTGCGTCGAAGACCTCTGGGCATTCTCTTGCAGAAAATGAAAGAAAATGCCGCGAGGCGTTCATAGTACTGAACTAGTAGGCTGATTACCGCTCCATATTCGTAAACAGAGCAATAGTATTTCCCGTTGGGTCAGTGAAAATGGCGAACCAACCAGTACCGGGAATTTCGGTCTTAGACTTCACCGTCTTGCCACCAAGCTCCTCTACTTTAGCAAGGCTGGCATCGATATCGTCGGTTGAAACGTAAATCAATACCCTATCGGCTTGATAGCCCATTTCGTCATTCAGCTCAACAAAACCGCCGCCAGGGCCGGGGTCGGGCTGGAACATATGGTAGTTGAATGTTGGGTCGACCACAATTTTCCAGTCAAAGAGGTCTGCATAGAACTTGCTTGCCGCACTTGCGTCTTGTGCTGGGATTTCCACGTGAACGATTGAGTGACTTGACATGAAAGTTTCTCCTTTTTTGTTTTGATGTTGGGATTTAGAGGCGAATCACATGGCTTAAGACGATAGTTGAGTTTCCTTTTGGAGTATAGTATATATGTTCTAATTTGTCAAGTCTTTTTTCCTTAAAACAATGCCGTGAGTGAGCATGACTTTTTGCGGCGAAGTCGTACAAGTCTCGGTGCAAAAAGTTATGCTCACCCACACGCCGCATCTACTTGTTCGAGCAGACGTTGTGTGGTGGCAAAGCCATAATTGACAGCGTGGACATGACCCGTTGCATCCAGCACAACAGTGGAAGGGACTGTGAGCACCTGGTAGCGCTCTGTCAGTTCAGGTGAACTCGTTGCGTCGATGTCTACAACAATAACGGCATCTCTATGCGTGTCTAGCACACGCTGCAGAGCAGGCGCTTGCAGTTGGTGACACTGGCGACAGTCGAGGCTGCTGAACGATAGTATGCGTATACAAGCTTCGTCAGGCCCAACAGCGAGTGTTCTCTCAAGAACTGTTTTGCCAAGACGACCTGCAGATAAAGCTTGCTGACGGCGCTTCTCTACGAAACGCCGTCCGAGCACGACGACCAACAAGGTTAACGCACCGACCAACGTCAGCACGAAGAGTCGCACAAGGATCTCGGGCATGGCCTAGACCCCGCGCCAGTGAAAGCCACCTTCATAGCGCACACGAGGGAGTACACCCAGGCGTCCTAGATGATAGTAGACCAGGCACCCTGCACAGAAACCAATGCTCAGATTGATGCCTGCCAGCACGAAAACAATCAGGTCGAGTGCCCAGCCAACGACAGCCGCATGTGTTAGGGAGAATATGACGCTTGAGGCGAGTAGAAAAGCTGCACCGATTCCCTGGGCAAAACGGTGAGGTGCAGGGTCATCCTCGACAATACGCTGGTGTAATAGGTTCAAGGGCAAGACAACTCTTTGATAGAGGAGTTTGAAGGGATTTGCCGTTGGCAAAAGCAGGCTGAGCATTAAAGCTAAGGCCGTGATAAGAACGACAATAGGCAGATTGAACAGAAATGCCAGACCTGTAAGAGTGACTACGCATCCTTGCGAAAATTTTGCGAGATGTGAGTCTACACGTAGAACAGTAGCAGTAGTGTTCTTCATGATCAGCGTTTCCTCCAAAGTGATATCAAATCCCGAGCAGCTCTCTTCGCTTATCGCGCAAATACTGCGCAATCGCTTCGGGCAGCATTTTCTGCAAGGCGTCAGATTTGAGTTGAGCCAGTACCGCGCCCCACTGCTCCTTAGCAGGCAAATAGCGATTATCGCGAGCAAGCAACTCTTCAAAGATCTGACGCTCCAACTCGTGCCAGACCGAGCGGTCGCGTCCATCAATATCGCCATCGTCGGGGACATAGTCTTGGTCATTGGTATTGTTATCGACGCGCACATAGAGCGGTTGGAAGTAGGTGCGCACCATTTCCTCCATACGTGCGATATCGAGCACACCTCCATCAAAACCCAGTATACCAACCAGATGTACCTGAACAAGAGGACGTGCATCGCCATCTCGATATGAGACACTTTCACGACGACAGTACTCCTCTAGGCGTGCATAGAGCGCATCAGGCTCTCCCAAACCATCCACGTGTAAATCGTAGCGCAGATAGGGACGTCGTTTGCTTAAAAGGCGTGTGGCATGATGGAAACGTTCTTTTTTGCTCAGATCAACGATGCGCTCAGGGGTATCGGTGTCGATCTCGACATAATAATAGCCGCGGTCGTCCCATAGCGACTCCTCCGACCCACACGTCTCAGTCGAACCAGGATTGTACATCCAGCCGTCAAACTCGTACGGTTTGTGTACGTGCCCTAGCGCCAAGTAGTCGACGCACTCGCGTAGCGGCTGAAAATGAGCCATCGACGGCAGACCTTGAATGCGCGGGACGATACCCTCAACGCCCGTGTGCATGGTCAGCAGGCGATACTCGATGCCACTTACCGCCTCCTCTTGCCGGGCCATCTTCAGCGCTTCGGCCAATCCCTCCATACAGCGTGCAGTGGACGCGCCCTGCCAGGGCAGTCCATAGACACGCAAGCGCCCGCCCATCACATCGACATATGCACCCTGCATCGTCTCTGGCTGCCAGGGAGCCAGCACCGGAGTACCATCTTGCATTATGGGTGACAGTAGTATCAGATAGCCTTGGTAACACAGGAACTGCAACCACGACGTACCATCGCGGTAGTAGCTACGGTCATGGTTTCCCTCAATTGCGATCACCGGAATACCACGGTCTTTGAGCCGCCGCAAACCCTCAATAGCGTGGAGCAGCGTCAGCGCATCAATAGCGCGCTTGTTAAACAGGTCGCCCGCGATCACCATAAAATCGACATCGCGCTGCTCGGCAGTGTCAATAGCATCCCAAAAAGCGCGGCTAAAGTCATTGAAGCGCTCACGCACTCCGTATTGTTCATAGCCGAGATGCGTATCTGCAATATGGATAAAAGAAGCTCGCATTGCGTTTCTGCCCTCACACGCTCCTAGTTTCTTTAACGGGGTCCTGTCATCCACGCACGTGCACCCGCCGCCGCCAGTACAAGTGCCGCAATGCTGTAGATCAGCAGATCGCGGCGCAGATTTTTGCCGCTTGTCGTATACGTCAGTCCCACAGGTATCGCCAACACCACAATCGCACCATAGACGTAGTGCAAATAGTAGAGGCCGCTACCAGTTCCAGGTTTCAAGCCGGATAGATATAAAATAATGCCAAGCAGACCTTGTAGCGCACCCAGCAGAGCAGTCGCGCCCAGAGCAACGCGCCACGGCCTATTCACCGTCAGCTTCCTAAAATAGAGGAACAGACCCCACGCGCCTGTCACAACGGCAGCCGTCAGCACTAGAAAGACATTGTAGTAGTGAAGGCTAATGATAGTATCTACCATTTGTATGCTCCCTCATGGTGTTTCAAGACCGCCTAGCCCAGCCCAGGACGACCGCGAGGGTCGCCCCTACCATACTCGTTATGCCACAACCTCCCGCGTATAGTAGTGGCGATCCCTTGCGGTCGCCATGCCCCTCTCATATCGCCATGCCTCCCGCGCCTCCATATCCCCCATATCGCCATGCCCCTACCCGCAATCCCTCTCAATCATCCTTCGCGATTTTCGCGCAGTACCTGTCGCATATAGTCGCGTAAAGCAGGAGCGATATCGGGGCGCTTCAACGCATAGGCAATAGAAGTGGTCATGAGACCCAGGGGACTGCCTGTATCGTAGCGCTCACCAGTGAAGCGCAGCCCATAACAGCGGCCCTCTTGTGCCTGCATCTCAATGGCGTCAGTCACCTGAATCTCGCCGCCTCTGCCCAATGGAGTGCGCCCCAACTTCTCAAAAACATCAGGCGTCAGAATATAGCGGCCAGTGATGCACAGGTTGGAGGGAGCCTCTTCTATGGGGGGCTTCTCGACCACGTGTGTCACTCGCAGCACATCCGGGTCTAGTTCCTGCACTGCGGCGATGCCATAGCTCGGAATCTCCTCAGGTGGCACAGGCAAGAGAGAGAGCACAGAACCGCCGTACTGCTCATGTATCTCCATCATACGTGGCAGAGACGGCGTTTCTGGTGCAACCAAGTCATCGCCGAGCATAACCACGAATGGCTCATCACCTACCTGTTGTCTAGCGCACCATATAGCATGCCCCAACCCCTTCGGCTCGGCCTGTCGCACAGCGGTATAGGTCGCCATTGTCTGCACATGGCGCAGTTCTTCGAGTTCTTTCTTTTTCCCCTTACGTTCCAGAACCTGCTCCAGTTCTGGAAATACATCAAAATGATCCTCAATACTGCGCTTACTGCGACTGGTTACAAAAATGATTTCTTCAATACCTGCTGCGACTGCCTCTTCCACAATATATTGTAACGTCGGTTTATCAACGAGAGGAAGCATCTCTTTCGGTATAACTTTACTTGCTGGTAATACACGCGTGCCCACCCCAGCGACGGGTAGCACGGCTTTGCGAATACGCATTCGTTCTCCTTCCGTACAGAGCGCTTTGAGTTCGTACTCTACGGCTCTCATATTCACATTGTAGTAGATGACGCTCGATTGGTCAATTGAGAGCAAGAGAGTCTCCTATCAATTTTCTTGAGCCAGAAGAGCCTACCGAATGCGCATCGCATGCCTGCTTACTGCTGGAGTCTCGCACTCCATACTGAAGCCTGGACTACTTCAGCCTGACGTGGAAAGACTTTGGACAGCAGCACGCGCTGGACTTCTTCATCACTGTCAGCACAGCAATCGGATAAGACCGTCAACTGATAATCCTTATCCGCTGCTTCCCGCAGCGTTGATAAGACCACCCCGCTCGTTGCTATCCCGCAGAGCGCCAGGTGCGAAATGCCCTGTGCTCTGAGCACCACTTCCAAATCACTGCCACTAAACGCACTGACACGACGCTTCGTGACGACAATATCCGTTGGCTGCGGGGCAATGGCAGGATGAATCTCCATTGCGGTCATCGCCCCTTGTAATGCAGATGGCTGCTGTTTGATGGCAGAGAAGGACTTATTGTTCGGGCTAATTTCGGGGTAGCCAGGACGAAAGCCTACTACTACATAGATTACTGGGATCGATGCGGCCCGAGAGGCAGTGATGGCTGTGTTTATGGTGTTGAGCAAGTCGCCCGTTTGGGCGAACCGCGTGACAATTCCTGCCTGAACATCCATCACTAAAAGGGCTATCTGCGAATGGGTGCGAGTATCAGACAACGATTTCTCCTTCCTGTTTCTATCAGAAACGCTTCGTATGCAACGAGTGTGTGAGCGCTCGCTAGTGAACGGGCGTACTTGTATCGCTCATTTTGTCCGCCCAGAGTTGCTCTTGCCCATAGACAACATGCTTGCCACGCAGCAGCGATGCTATCGCCCCGATGAGGCACAGTGCCGCTGAGATATAGAACACCGCGTGCAAGCTCTCCATGAATGGTGTAGCGATCAAGTTCGGGAAAAACGTCTTGCCGAGCAGTATCGCCTGATGCGCAGGTGAGATGGCTTGCAGCACTGATGGCGGTATAAGCTCGCCAATCGGGTTATACCCCAGAAACGCACCAAAGAGCGCCGCCGTTGGAGGCAGATGTGCGATGGCTAGAGCCGTCTTGTGGGGAACGCCATTCGTGATCAGCCCGGTTGAGAGGGTCGAAGGCAGCGCTGAGGCCAAGCCCACGGTGACGATACTGAAAAAGAAGCCGATGCTGACCAGGGTGGCACTATTTTGAAAGGTAGCGCGCATGCCGGAGGAGACCCCACGTGTCTCCGGCGGAACACTACTCATGACCGAACTCGTGTTAGGCGAAGCGAACAAGCCTGAACCACAGCCCAGCATGAAGAGCAGCACGGCAAAGCCCGCATAGTTGAAGTTGGCTGGCAGCAAGGTCAGCCCGAGGAAGCCGAGCACTTGGATAAGCATGCCAACCGTCGAGAAAAGACGTGCTCCGAAGCGGTCTGAGAGGTAGCCACTGATAGGACCGATCAAAACGAAGCCGAGCAGTAGGGGGGTCATATAGATGCCTGCCCACAAGGGGGTCTCTTCAAAACTATAGCCGTGTAATGGCAGCCAGATGCCTTGCAACCAGATAATCAGCATAAATTGTAGACCGCCACGTCCCAGGGCGGAGAGAAAACCTGCGATATTGCCAGTGGCGAACATGCGAATTTTGAAGAGATCGAGCCGAAACAGGGGATCGTCCACGTGCCGTTCGACCCAGACGAAGGCTGCCAGAAGCACAACGCCCAGAACAATTGCTCCGATGACCAGAGGGTTGCCCCAGCCCATTGGCGCTCCCCCGTATGGCTCAATCCCGTAGGTAATACCTAACAGGAAGACGGTGAGGCCAATGGCGAAAGTCACGTTTCCCAGCCAGTCAATCTTTTGGTGTTCACGGATGGTCGCTGTTTCGCGCAACATCGCGTAGGCCCAAATGGTTCCGACTATTCCAACTGGGACACTGACGAGGAAGACGAGACGCCAGTGAAAAGCAGCTAGGATGCCGCCAGCAATCAAGCCAATGAAAGACCCAGCTATTCCTGCAATCTGATTAATGCCCAGCGCTCGCCCGCGCTGGTTCGCTGGAAAAGCGTCGGTCAGGATCGCCGCGCTATTGGAGAGGAGAAACCCTGAGCCGATGCCTTGAATCAGGCGGAAGATGATGAGTTCGAGTGCCCCGGTATTGCCTGTGTTCGGTGTCAGGGCCAGCAGGGTACTGCCAATAGTGAAAATGAGAAACCCGAGGTTATACAAGCGCACCCGACCGAACATATCGGAGATGCGGCCAAAGGTTACCAGCAGGGTGGCGGTCACGACCATATAGCCAAGCAGCAGCCAGAGGAAATAGCTGGCTTCGCCCGGGGCCAAGGGGTCAATCCCAATGCCCCTGAAGATAGCAGGAAACGCGATGAGTACAATGCTAGCGTCAATAGTTGCCATTAACGAGCCTATCGTCGTGTTAGTAAGCGCAACCCATTTGTAATGAGGCCCGACTGGCCATCGTCGACGATCATGGGCGCGTTGCACGTGTTCACGTGTGAGTGTTTCTGTCATGTTTGTCCCATCTAGCGGTGGAGGGTGTTGCACGTATGGTGTCGCCCTTCCCAACATGTGCGCGGGCAGGCAGCTCGCTTTAGAGTAACTGAGTCAGGCGTTCCAAGAGAGGAAGTGCAGCGATAAGCATTTGTTGCTCTTGGACAGTGAAGTTGTCAGCAAGGGCACGAGCAAGTCGCTCTTCCCGCTGGCGTCGTGGGCCATGGACTGCCTGGAGTCCTGCCTCTGTGAGTGAGATGACGAGGCAGCGCCCATCAATTGGGTCTGGTGTGCGTGAGACTAGACCAAGAGCTTCGAGCGAAATGACTATTGCTCCCATAGACTGTGGGCTGATATGCTCTTTGGTCGCCAGCACACCTGGGGTGGCAGGACCTTCTCGTTCGAGTAAGCTCAACAATGATGCTTGCGAGAGCGTCATTTCGCCGACAACGCTAGTCTGTCGCAGGCGACGAGCTAAACGACCGACCAGGGCACGCAATTCGCCAGCGGCACGTGTCACTTCAAGTGGTAGTGTCTCCATGTGTTTCTCCTTTCATTTACTAAGTATAAACTTATAAGCTTCTCCTTGCAAGTCCAGCCTTTGTAACGTGGCTCATGGAGCATTCGACAGCTCATGGTGTTCAACTTCTTGACAGATGTGATACTATTTAGTCGGTAGAGTCAAGGATTGAGGCGGCGTAGCTCAGTCGGTAGAGCGAGGGACTCATAAGCCCTGTGTCATTGGTTCGATTCCAATCGCCGCTACCAGCACGAAGAAAAAGACTATTGAGAGGAAATGTCAATAGTCTTTTTTATGTGCTCCTTATGGGAGATCCAATCTCAGGTTGGTCAAGGCTGCTGAGGGGGTGAGATTGCTCAGGTGGCTACAACCATATGTGGCTTTCGCCTAGCTCAGTGTGCTTATGAACCACTTCCATACTATGTGGTCTCTACCAGTGGACAACTAAGTCACGCAACTCCTTGATCCGTTGCTCGCCTGGCCATACTCCTTCCATCACTTCATAGGTCGTACATGCTTCCTCAAAGCGTTGCTGACTCTGTAAGCCGATAGCGCCTTGCATGCCAGCTTTCCAGAAGGCAATCACCTGCTCCATATCTCTGGTTGGACTTTTCAACGCCGTCAACGTTTGATCATTCAGCAGTCCAACGTGTATCCGTATAGGCATAGTCACCTTGGTAGAAAGATCATTGGGGTCAATAACCTGCGCGAAAGAATCCAGCGCTTCTTTGTGCTCTGCTTGATAATAATGGGTCAGCCCAGTATGCTTCATAAGGCGGCCGTAGCCGCCAAAATCCACATGCACGAGATCCTCACCATCATTAGTCGGTGCAAAGAAGGCTTCTTTAGCTAGATGTAAGGTGGGCGTAGCCGATACGCCATTCTTGACTTGTATGAGAGCAAGGGTGCTGTAGATGCTACTGCGCACCTGGGGTGAGACAGGTGTCCGACGGTGCTCGACCAGATACCGTGCTTGCTCTATCGTCTGCAATGCATGCAGGAATTGCTTGCTATGGTGGTAATCCCATGCTAAGTTTCTCAGTGCTTTCAAATGCAAGAAGAGATCGCCACTTTCTTGGCTGTAGGTCACCGCAAGCTGTGCGTAGCCCTTGGCTATCGCCACCGTCGGACTTTCTACATGCAACCCGAGCACATGTAGCAGCAGGTAACCTTGCGCCACAAGCCCTGCCGCCTCTTTGCGATACTGATGGGACTCTCTGACAATGGCCTTGAGCACTGGCACATAAGTAGAGAGCACAGAAAAAGCCAGAGCCATGTCTTCATAATTTCCTCTGCTCAAGTGCTCGCAGGCCGTAATCCCGGCAGCATACTGGTTGAGCGTGTCCTCAGTAGGCCGTTGTATACTCCCGCTAGCGCTCAGTAGCACAGGAAACATAGCCAGCCGTCGCAGCGCTTCCCGCCGCGTCAGCGTCACGTCGTGGCCTGTGTTCATAGTGAACTCCTCAATAGTCTGGGAAAGAAGGTGCTGCAAGTGCCGTCGACTGGCCTGAGGGCTACACACCAGGGTCATCAGACGCGTCGTCAGATCAGCGTGGAGGAAGGTTTGGAGCTCCTTGGGAAGTGCTGAGAGGTCGGTCAGCGGGATGACCTCGTCTGCTTCGACCAGCCCCAATGCTTCGGCTGGCTTGTCATAGACAGCACACAAGCGTGCTCGGTAGTAGGCCGAGGGGGTCATGACCCCCAGTTCCCACCGACTCAGGGTATTGGCGGCACAGCCAATGTGCTCGGCTGCCTGCTCCAAGGTCCAACATTTCTCGGCCCGTGCGGCTACTAACTTCACCCGCTTCATCATATGTGTCCTTCCTCTTGGTTGGCGCTTGCGTCGTTTCCATGATATTCGCTGTCCGCATACAGCATAGCATGAGGCGTTCTGTTTGTCGAGATTCCCGTTGAAAGAAGGAGAAAAACGTTGTGTGACGTTAGTCATGTCTGAGACCGCAAACGCGTCGAGCAGGCTATGTATGAGGTTGTGGAACACCAGGTCCTGCAGGAGCTATACTCACGATGGTTGCTGAGCGTATTCGCTGTCCACCAGTACCTCGGCAATCATGAGGCGATGATGCTCCGGCTCGTCGCTTCATTCAAGCTCACACTAATGCAAAAGGTGGGACAAGAAGGAGAAGTATGGACAGCACTAACAAAAGCGAAGTAGCCCGCTTGTGCCAGCAACTGGAACAGGAATGCGAAGCCATGCAGCGTGGCCTCTACGGTTTAGCCAGTGTAGCCGCTCACGAGATTATTCGTCACCGCTATCAAGCTCTTGGCGACTATGCCGAAGAGTTAGCTAAGCACGTCGGGCAAGAGCAAGCTGTAGAAATTATGGCAGTTACCTATAGTGAGAAGGTAGGCTAGCAGAAATATCCCTTCCTTTGCGGAAAGGCACAGTAGCACGATGCTAGAAAAGACGTTTTGGCAGGGAGGCTATGCTATCACCGTGATGGAACAGGTAGATGAGGTGGTGGTCGGCGATGCGGTGATGGTATCGTTATTACAGCGTCATGGCTGTATCATACGCGGGAGCAGTATTCTTTTCCCTGCGGGAACCGTAGCACAGAAGATCTTGCCCCGCTGGGGATGGATAGAGAAGTATACCATCCTGCTGCCCGATGGCTTGGAGCTGTCTTGGAGGTTGGACCGCAGTCGAGAGCCTGCTCGGTCACTGCTCCAGGTCGCCAGGGAGCTCTACCAGCAAGAGCGCCAAGCAATAAGCTTTGGGTACAGAACGGTGAACGAGCACGAGCTATTGATGACTATCCAAGCCACCCTCCAAGAAGTGGTTGCCCTGGGGGTGGCTATTCACAGCTACAAGCTGCTGCTAGAACGTCAGCCGTCTGTCATGCCAGAACAGCAGGAGGTGCTTGACTTGGTCAGGATGTTGCATGATCGTTTCGTCGCTTCGCTGCCTTCGAGCAAGAAATAACGGCGAGCACCTGGATCGGGGCTTTCCCCTGCTGGTGGAAAAGGGCTTCAGCTCTTGCCGCGCCCTCTCCGATAGGTAGAGTTACGCTGATCATGCGGTGCTGGCCGCCTCAAGCAAGCAAAGATGCGAGAAAAAGTGCATGGAGGCACAACTACACTTTGCACAAGAAACCATCATGTGCTACATTACCCGATAGAAAGGAGAATACTCTTACTATGGTAGAAGTAGGTTCAACCATGTTGCCACTTGGCACAAAAGCACCAGACTTCCATTTGCCAGATGTCGTTTCCGGCAAAACAATATCCCTTGCAACATTTGCTGACAAAAAAGCTCTGCTTGTCATGTTTATCTGTAGACATTGTCCTTACGTCCAACATGTGCAAAGAGAACTTGCGCGTATAGGCAAGGACTATCAAGATAAAAGTGTAGGTATCGTTGCTATAAGCGCCAATAATGCTACCAAGTATTCAGAAGATGCACCTGCCCGTTTGAAAGCCATGGCAGAGGAGCATGGTTTTACGTTTCCTTATTGCTATGATGAAAGCCAGGAAACTGCACGAGCATACACCGCTGCCTGCACCCCCGATTTCTTTCTTTTCGACGGAGAGAGAAGCCTTGTCTACCGAGGACAATTAGACGATAGTAGACCAGGTAACACTATTCCTGTTACGGGAAAAGATCTACGTGCTGCTATAGATGCTGTGCTGGCAGACAAAGCCGTCGATACAAATCAGAAAGCAAGCATAGGATGCAACATTAAATGGAAACCTGGCAATGAGCCTGACTATTTCAAGATGTCTTAGTCTTCCATCGTCTAGGACAGTGCCTCAACTAACTCGCGCAAAAACAACTCCGCATCGGTCACCAACCCTGCTGCTTGGAAACTGCCACGGTCGGCAAGCTTGGTGACCACTGCTGGGTTGATATCGACGACGACGGTGTGGACTTTGGCGGGCAGCAAGTTGCCCGTGGCGATAGCGTGCAGCATGGAGGCGACCATGATGGCCATTTCCACACCCTGTACCTCCTGGCGCATGCGACGCTGGGCCACTTGCATGTCAGTAATCACGTTCGGCAAGGGACCATCATCGCGGATGGAGCCTGCTAACACCATGGGGATGTTGCGCTTGATGGCCTCGTAGGTGACGCCCTCGCGCAGTATGCCCAGTTCTACGGCTTTTTCCACTGATCCTACTGCACGTATGCTGTTAATGGCGCGTAGATGATTACGGTGTCCGCCTTCGACCTGCTCTCCTGTGCAGAGGTCAATGCCGAGCGAGGTGCCAAAAAGCGCCGATTCGATGTCGTGAGCAGCGATAGCGTTGCCTCCGAAAATGGCCTGGACATAGCCACGGCGCATCAGTTCGGCGACATAGCGCCCTGCACCCGTGTGGATGACGGCTGGCCCAAGTACGAAGAGAATCTTCCCGTTATGTGCGCGTGTCTCCTTCATGCACTGTGCGATCTGGTGGATCGCCAGCACCTTGACCTTCTCAGAGGAGACATCGCTCTGCATAAAGGCGAAAGCCTCACGCTCACGCCCACGTGCGAAGGGCTGCACGCGAATACCCTGGTGATCGACAACCACGTGCTCGCCAACGCACACCTCAGACATCGGTTTACCGTGGGCACACTTTTTCACACGGTCAATAACGATAACCACGTCCATCTCGATGCCTTGCACCTCGACCCATTGCCCGTTCAAGCGTACCTGAGTGGGCAAATTAGTGGTTGAGTAGAATTTGAAGGGAACCACACCGTCTTGCTCGACAACCTCTGTATGTGCATCCTCTGCGTTGAAGAGGACCGCACCCAACTGCTGCAGTTCTGAGATGATGCGGTCGAGTAGCTCTGCGCTAGCCGCTTCAACCCTAATACGCGCATAGCTCGTCTCTGTCTTGCTCACACCAATGCGTATTTCCTCCACGACGAAATTGCCGCCCTGGTCCATGATCATGTCCCATGCACGAGGAAGTGTCCATGAGTCAATGATGTGTCCGCTGAATTCTACTACTTCGTTAAATGTGCCCATTACAATTTTGTCCTCTTCTACGCTTTTTACGTGGCACTGGAAAACAGTGTGCCTACCACTAGTGTACCGTACACGTCAATGAGTGCTCTGTTCCTCCTACTTGCCGCGCCCTACAGGGCAGATGGGTTGGAACGCACAGGCGCGACACTTGGCGGCGCGCTGCTTCGTCAGAGGTGGTGGTCGTTGCTCAGTGTAGCTCGCCATTTCGTTGAGCAGGCGGATGACCTTTTTTCTAAGTGCAGGAGTGTAGTCGACGGTGAACTCACAGTCGGCGTAGCGCAGGATGCCGTGTGTCGGTGGCTGCTCAAAGTAGTCCTCTAGAATGAGGCAATAGGCTGCGATTTGCACGGCATGATTAGGATAGGGGGCTGTGGCATTCTGGACATTGGGTTTGATCTCAATGGGTACAGGGCGACCATCGCTGAGCTGCACGATGTAGTCGGGCTTGCCTACCAGGGAGTACTCGCTGGAGTAGAGCGTTTCGCCCCGACCGTCGGCATCTTCGTAGACAAGCTCACCCGTCGGTAGGCCCAGCGCACGATGCCGCTCCGCTATCAAGCGGCTACGCTGGTAACGCCGCTCATTCAGCAACAACAGCAGGAACGCTACGGCAATCAGCAGCAAGGCAAGCCCAGCGGGAAAGAGAAAGTGGGCAATCATCGCAACACCAGTGATACGACTATCAAGATCAACGCTACTACTACAAGTGCCGCCGTGAGCAGCCGTAAGCGAGGTGTAGTAGCGCTCGTAGTGGGAACAACGGCGCGTTCCTCTTCAAGCTCTGCAACTTCGTCGGCGTGTTCTTGGTGCAATTGCTGCCCCTGCTCGAAGGCTCCACGCCTCACCAGTAGTTGTTCCACCATCTGATATTCGGGTAGAGTGGGGGCTTGTGTGTCGTGTTCGTGCTCTAACTCCACGAGGCATGCGAACAGTTCCTCTGTATCAGCTTGGGCCAACGGCTCGAAGCGCTCGTACCACCAGGCAAGAGGACAGTATTCGTATTCTGCGACTTCACTCGCTGTAAAGATCTGCTGCGATTGCTGCTGCTTTTGTCGTTGTTGTTGCATACCCCACCCCTTGGGCACGATTATACTATAAATGTGTGCGTGAGATAAGTTTCTCGCCGCCTATTATAGCATAATAGAGAAAGTATGAAGGGTGTGGCGGACGGGAGAACAGCACCACACCCTTCATACTTTCTCTTTATGTATGTGAGATGCAACTTGTTTGAAACGTTGCATGCTAGCCTCGCGTGTAGTATAGGACTACACGGGATATGCATCTCCCTATCGGGATGCATGTTACTCGAAGAAGAACCGATGATGACGTACGTAAGAAGCACTGTTAGTGAGCAAAAGAGGAAAGAGCCTCAAGGAGAAAACATGATGGGCAGCAAAGCTTTCGATTGTAGTACGATAGAAGAGCGTATTCGTGAGCAGAATCTCTATATCAGCACAACCCAAGATCAAGTCAATAAGCTTGATCCAAATGATCCAGATGTTCAAAATAAACGGGATGCTCTGACTCGCAAGCTCGATAACTTACACGAGCAACTAGGCATGCTTCAAAGTGCTCTGGAAGATTGTCGGCAAGGGAAGGAGACGAATCTTCCTCCGTTTGCGATTGTCTCAGGCTAATTTCCAACTTTCTTTAGGGAAGAGTATGTACCGCTACAGAAAGACGCGTTCGGTGTAGCTTCCTTAGCAAGGAGGCTACACCGAACGCGTCTTTTTGTAAACTACCTTGCTGGGTGCAGCCCATCGTCATCGTCTGGGCCAACTTCTACCAGCGTACTAATCTGCATTACTCCATCGTCGTCGTCTGGGCCGACTTCTACAAACATAATGTCTTGCGGTCGTACAGTTGTCCAAGTGTTTTTCATGATCTGAACCCCTTGCCTTTCTTTGTGATACTGTTAATACATGTTCAGCTATGTCGCTGATACTGATGAACTGTATGTTCATCTTCTATCCTAAGTTTACAGACTAAAGGGGTATAAAAGAATATCAAAGGCTATCATGTATTTATCAAGTTTTATCGTCTTCATAGCAAATGAAGAGCTTTAGAGGTAGCTGAAGTTATCAGCGTGATGTGTTCACTGAAACAGACAAAAGAGGAGTACCCGCTGCCAGCGGGCACTCCTCTTTTGTCTGTTTTCGCTTCAAAAGCGCAATGATTTGTTCTCGCTACTGTGACGAGAACGAACTAGCTATCTCTATGGCGCAACAGCCACCATACTACGCATAAACAGCACTCCGCAAAAATCCGCTCCGCGCATCTCCTCAAGGGCTTGAGCCGTCGCAGTATCGTATACCTCGTAAGGCACGATGCCAGCCTCAATGGCGAGTGGCCTGAACTGCTGGCTAAATACCCGCGTCTGCCGTACAAAGGCGTGGTGTGCGGGCATCCCTGCCGAAATGTCGAGGGCATATGCCAGATTCTGTGTTAGCCTGCATCCAGCACCACGCAGCCAGTGACTCATATAGGCTGTGATGCCCAGTGTGTTGCAGGTAGGAGCATAGCCGCGACCGCAGACCTCCAGCGCGTGCAGTATGTAAGACAGGAGCTGCTCGCAAGGTTGGCTGTTGGTCATTGGAAACTCGCACTCCGTCCAATACAGGTAAGAACCGTGCTTGCAGGACTTAACCAGCTCTGCGATCACCTCCGGTAGCACTGTGAGCGGTAGCTCAGCGGCCAGGAAACGCATATGCACGAGGTCGAAGGTTCGTTCGGGCAGGAAGCCGCGTTCAGTGCGAATGTCGTACTCCTGCAGGGTGATATTGTCCAGCCCAGCCAGATAGTGTCGTGCGCATTGTAGGAAATACGCACTCTTATCAATACCCGTAACCAGTAACGAAGGATGGTTCAGCACCAGCAGGTAGATCCACGTGCCGGGGCCACAGGCAATGTGTAACACCTGCGCCTCAGCGGGCAAGCCTATTCCTGGCGGCAGTGGACCTCGCAACAACTCATTCAGTACCCGCTCGCGCTCTAGGAGGCGATTGACCTCCTCTCTGCTTTCACAGTCGTATGGCTGCCAAGCTGCACTCATCGTTAGGTGCTCCCATCATGAGACAGTTGTGTGTCTATGGTCATACTACTATCGTCTCCTTACTCTTTGTGCGAAATGTGCATGATAGTGCATAGATTTTGTTAAGAGTACTCTTGTAACATACACAGGGTAGTGACAACTTAGATTATACAATCTACCTTGAAGCAAGTAAAATACTTCTGGCTACTTCAGCACAATCTCTTCAATAAGAAAGGTTATAAGCTCTCTTAGAGTGGTATAAATCACTGCCATTTTGTGATGTGCGTAATGGTAATACTCCAAGAAGCTGTCTATACTGTGTTTACATGAAAGAAATCTCTTATAAATTTTCGTAGCCCATATTTGGAGGAAGGTTATGGAAGGTATGCAAGGAAGGCCACCTATAGTAGCGGTTCAAAATCTAGGAAAATATCGCCTTGTTCGTAAGTTGGAGCAAGGCATTTTCTTTGATACTTACCTGGCAGAGCGCCAGCCTCGCTCTACTCAGATTGTTATACAGATGCAGCGCATGCCTTTGGCAAATGAGCTTGTGGATAGCTTTCTTACGCAAACAAGCTCCCTCAAACGACTGTTTCATCCGCATATTCTGCGTATAATCGATGCCGATGTGGAGAACTACATTGCCTGCTTAATAGTAGATAATATCCCTTCTATCCCATTGCGCCAATACTATCGTAATGGCATCAATCAGCCCTTAGGGTCTGTGCTGCCTCACCTTAAGCAAACTGCTGCTGCGTTAGACTATGCACACGGGCAGGGAGTGCTGCATAAAAATATGCGACCGGAGAATATGCTGCTGAACGCAAGCAATGAGATCTTGCTGCGCGATTTCGCCATCGATGCCTTGATGCAAAGCAGACAAAAGCGTAAAGAAGTCGAGACGATTATCTACACGGCTCCTGAGCAAATACGGGGGAAAGTATATCCAACGAGTGATCAATATGCATTAGCTGTCATTGTCTACGAATGGTTGAGTGGAAGTCCTCCCTTTCAGGGATCCTACTTTGAAATAGCCAATCAGCATGTGAATACTCCTCCGCAGCCTTTGCGTCAGAAAGTTGCAGGCATCTCAGTGGATGTTGATGAAATCGTATTAAAGGCCCTTGCCAAGCAACCAGGACAGCGCTTCGCCAATGTGATGGCATTCGTCAATGCTTTGGAGCAGACTCAGCAATCAAATGTGCCAGTACGCTCAACACATGTGGCCTCTCCAGCCGCCGCGTCTCGCCCTGTGTTGCCAAATACTGATCCTGTGGTGCCACCAGTGGCAGTACTGCCACGTCCGGTTCCGCCGCGTGCCGTCTCTGCTCAGGCTCCTATCCCTGCTGCACAACCTCAATCGAAACCAGAGGGAAATCCTCCTGCTCCTCCACGTAAGTCGCAAAAGCCGGGCGTCTCTTCACGGCGCGCATTTGTGGTAACGCTGTTAGGTCTTGCCGCCCTGGGTGGAGGTGGAGCTTGGCTGCTTTCGCAAAAATTGCTACCTGCAACCCCTCAGGTCGTGGTCAAGCCGACTCACGATGGCACTGGCCAGCCGCCGCCACCCGATGGTCTAATTTTCAGCTATCATGGTCATGCGGTTCGGGTCAACGCCGTCTCATGGTCACCAGACGGTAAACGTATTGCCTCGGCAAGTGACGATAAAACTGTACAAGTTTTTGATAGCGCTACAGGCAAACCTCTCTTCACGTATCGTGGCCATAGCGATATAGTAAATGCTGTTCAGTGGTCTCCCAATGGCTTGTTTGTGGCCTCCGCTAGCGCTGATAAAACCGTGCAGGTATGGGATGCAGCAACTGGGCATGTTGTTAATACATACAGGGGGCACACTGCGGCGGTAAACGCTGTCGATTGGTCGAGCGATAATAGGCTCATTGCATCAGTGAGCGATGACCATACAGGCCA
>JAFAXQ010000239.1 GCA_019240835.1 Ktedonobacteraceae bacterium | reverse complement strand
AGGGTACATTTGACGATCACAAAGTTACGTTCCAGGTCGAAATGGAGTATCTCACTACGAAAGTTGGCGTCGGGGTGCCGCAGGTTCAGTTCGTAGAGCCGCCAGGCGGCAGGGTAATAGTCGACCTCACCGTTACGGGTTTTCAGTTTGACCAGATGGTCACGGGGATTGTACGCTTTGGTCGGTTGGTCACTCATGGGTCATCATCCTTTCATGGGTGTGCCATTGCCAGGGGCAGCAGGACCGTGCAATAATCCTGGTGCCAGCAATGACGCTAATTCCGTCGTTGGTGGTCTGCTACCAGGGAAGCTAGAACCTTCTCTGGTAGCGCTACGCGGTGACAGACTACAGGGAACCAGCCAATGCATAAAGCTTATCTTACCAGAAGTCTAGATAGTCTAGACTTCTGGTAAGAATTATACCACGAGAAAACTTTGTTGTCAATACCAGAAGTCTAGGTAATCTAGAATTGTGATACAATGAGTGAGAAGAAGCTTGCTAAGAGAAAAGGACATGGACAAACACTACGAAGCATCAGAAGCAATCAAAAAACTACGCATTCCCCGAAGCACCTTTTTTGCGCTCGTACGAGCAGGAGAAATACCTAAAGTGGAGCTACCGCTCAGAAAACGGGCGCTCTACCCCAAAGAAGAAATAGACAGATTAGCGGCAGAACGAGCCGAAGTACTACACAAGCTGAAACAAAATCCAGAAAGGTTACGGTTTATGATAGCTAGCAAAGAAGATTTCAGACAAATCGCAGAGATTGACCGTATGCTGTTCCAAGAAGAGACATGGATGTCACCGGAAGAGTTACAAGAAAGATTGCCCTACAACCCCGAAGTCACACACGTGCTAAAAGACCTAGGGACAAGCACCGTCCTAGGCTACATATCAATGAGTCCTATGAAGCAGGATACCCTAGAAAAACTCGTCAAACTAGAAATAGACGAAACATGCACCAAACCACAGGACTTCACTGCGTACACACCAGACCACCCTCTCGACTGCTACATCATCAGCATGGCAGCCCGACCAGGCATCATGCAACACTACTATGCAGGCAAACTAATCTATACATGCAAAGACTATTTTATAGGTCTGTTAGAGCGTGGGATTACTATCAGGCGCATCTACACAATAGCAACAACCAAGGAAGCCGATAGAATTGCTAAAAGCCTACACTTCACACCATTAGCAACTACAAACGAGTGGGAGAGCCAATACGAAGATTTTCGACATCCATACGTCCTCGACCTAGAAACAAAAGAAAGCAAATCCAGACTTGTGAGCGAATACCTGACACACAAGAGAAATATAGAAAGACGAAAAAAGAGACACAAGAAAGAGCAAAAAACCAACCGAGGGGAATGACAACAAAATAGAGAGCTATTGAATGCAGAAGTCCGAAACGAGATTTTTCATGCTCAAATTCTGCCTCGCTTTAGAACACAAGTTCAAAATGCACACATTTGAATACATTTTTGAAAACAGTCGCCGGCTCCTTTGCGGGTATGCATATCACCTTCATAGCTTAAGGCAATGGTCAATAACGTAGCGTCGTTGATCATGCGAGCCGTCTTCTCCATCTCGGCGTAACTAGCAAGAGGATACTGTATTTCACTGTTGCGGGTGTTCATAGCCTTGACATACGCTGCCGCATGGTGAGCGTGTGTCAAGCGGCAGAGATGCTGATAGCTACCGGGATGTAGAGCATTGGTCTGCAAGTCTTTGACTAGTCTCTCTGCAATCGCCCTCGCCTCATATACCCTACCTCCCTTTATCAGTTTCCACGCCAGTTGTAACGTCTCCCCTGCCAGTTCATCTGTCATCACTACCACTTTGTCAGCGACTCCGAGCTTCTCCGCGTCAACTCCTAAAGCGGCAGATATTCTCCTCAGTTCACACATATCATTGAGAACCGTTTCCTGGTTCTCCCATCTTCTCAGTGTACGTTCGTCAATACTCAGGTTTTCTGCTAACTGTTGCTGGGTGAGATTATACCTATGTCTGTATTCCTTTAGTACGCTTGCCAATGCCATGTCCTATTTCCTTACCTCTTTCGTTAAACTGAGCGGCTAGTGCCTGTCCTTCATGTTCGCATCAACTTCTATAAGAATAGCATGCATTAGTCGGGCTTATTCTATCAGGCTAGAGTACGTCTGACAATCAATTAGTAAAAGAGGTGCATTCATGGCAGAACCAGAACACAACAGTGAAGTAGCGCAACTTATACAACATATTACTCATGAATATAACGCTTCGCGAAACGATATCCATAGAGTAGCTTATGAGACCCCCCCATATTATACCAGCAATACGAAAATGGAATGTTGGCTAGACTTGAAAGATGCCCTGGCCTCTCGCATAGGTACAGTGCCAGAAACTATAGCGAACTATGGCATAGCCACATTTCGCGCCATTTCCTGTTTATTTCGTGAGGGTCATCCTCACCGGATACACTGCAAAATCCTCTACACCCTTTGACCCGAAGGCATCAGGTGCTACTTTGCGTATAATGTTGCCTGACCCGTTACAATCGGCATGAATGGAGCGTCCATTCGATGCACGATACAAGCCACGTTTCACGCGCCTCCCGCTAAACGTGTATGTGGTCTCATCGCCGTTCTTCTTCACTGGCAACGGGTCCAAGTCTAGGAATGAAGCCTTTGACGTGTAAGACTCTTCCGTGATCTTCACAGCGATACCTACCAGTTCAGCCTTGTAGGTGAGCATGGCAATGAAACGGGCGTGCGGTATCTGCACAAAGTTTTGATTGGTGCGCTTGCCCATCTCGCATCCTTGCTTCCAGGCATCATTCTTGCCGATAACCAGCGTCCCTATCCCCTCTTTTACCAGCACGTCAATGATATATCGGGAAGCTTGGTGCATATAATGGTCGATACGCCTGTTCCGCTTGTTGGTCATACGCTGCATGCGCTTGGTGGTACCCGTCTTGCCAAGCTTCTTCTGTAACTGAGCACGACGCTTGTTGTAGTACTGGTTAATGCTTTTCACCGGACGCCCGTTAACAATGACTGACTGAAAGCCAGGTTTGTTTGATGTTAGCGCCGCTAAAATATGCATGCCAATGTCGATACCAGCGTAGTACTCAGGGTTCACCTCCGTTTGTTCAACCGCTTTTTCGTAGCTGATTTCTACAACGTAAAACCCAATACGAGGAACAACCCGCGCCTGTTTCACTGCCTGCTGCGCAGTCGGTACTTCGATGCCAAGCCCTGAAGGAGCGAGCTTGCCTCGTTTGAGCGCCCGTTTGGAGATAGCACCTTTTTCATACACCAGCAGGTTTCGCCCTTTTACCTTGTCCTTGTATCCAGGGAGCTTCGGGCGTCCCAGGAACTTAGACGGGTCTTCCCGCCATGCCTCCATTGCCTCAAAGAACGCCACCCATGCCTTGTGAAGCTGGATTATAACCTGATTGCTCACTTTGGCTGGGAGTGCCTTGTAGGCTTCATGGCTTTTGATGAGGTGATAGACCTTGACGTTATCCAGGTACACATGCTCGTGAATGAATGATTGCCGTACTAGATAGTTGGCTGCGTTCCAGAGATTTTTTGATGCGAACGCCGCCGCATCGATTGCCGCATAGCGTGGGTCACTCTGGTTGATGATGGTTTGCTCCACTAGCTGCACTCTGTTCACCCCCTTCCTCTGAGGTTAAGTCTTTGATGAACTTCTCTGTTTTCCGTTTCGTTCTGCGTTGCCCATAAAGTCGGGCGCAGATCGAGTAAATGATGCTCGTCAAATCGGTGATGATGTCTTCAGTGGGGTTCTCCGTGATGTTGACCACTTCAATCGAGCGCCCCTGGACGGCTAACAGTGCTTCAATGTAGCGAAAGCCGAAACGGGTTAAGCGGTCTTTGTGCTCAACCACAATAGTAGTCACGGTTGGGTCAGCAAGCAGAGCAAGCAACTTCTTACGACTATCGTTCACGCCTGACCCGACTTCCTTGACGACTTTGTGAACTCTCCAGCCTTTTGCTGCACAGTATGTGGATAACCGTTCCGCTTGCCGTTCCAGGTTGGGACGGTGTTCATTGGCAGAGACGCGTGCATAGACCACGATGATCGACTCTCGTTCAGGACGCTGACTGAGTTCCTCAGTAATCACAATCGTTCCAGAGGGGAGTTGTTGCCCTTTAATCTTGCCCGCCTTGAACCAGCGCCATGCCGTCTCGTACCGAATGCCCGCCCACTGAGCGTAGGTACGTAGCCTCATGCGTCCTTCCTCTCAGTGAACAATTGCTGTGAAAGTGAGACATGCTTCGTGTTCGCCCTATCTGCTAGCGGTATAACCCTAGCCCTAGCAGGCTCCGACCAGTGAATGATGCGTGCGTCGCGTGTGTCCTTGACGAACCAGTGCATGCTGTTCAGTTGGAAAGGTACAGTTCGGTGTAAGAAAACGCTATTGTCTTTACCCTGTAAGAAGTATATATTATGACAAGACATAATGTCAAGTCTTTCTACTGCATATTACTAGGCTTGACAAAAAGATGGTGGAACTTGTCCCCACTGTGCCGCTGATTACTGAGGCTTGAGCAGCCTTCGGTATTCCATTTTATCGAAAAAAGAGGTAGTATGGTTTGGGCTAGTCCTACATGACTGGACATAAGGAAAGAGGGAATTTGTATATGTCAAAGAAGCAAACAACCGTCACAGAAGTCGCAGAAGCCCTTCGTACACGCGTGCTCGCGGGAGATTTTGGACAGTTTGGCCGTCTTCCGCCTGCTATTGATTTGGCTACTGAGTACCATGTTTCACGCGATACCATCAACAGAGCAATTAGACTCCTCCAAGCTGAGGGGTACCTTGAGTCTAGGGGTGAGGGCAAGAGAGGAATGACTATTAGCCGATCAAGGGTACGCATCCAAGGGATCACTGCCCGTTTTGACCTAGAGCTTCTGAAGCTAGGACTAGTACCTATTGAAACAAACATAGATGAACCTGCCATTGTTCCTGCTCCCCCTCAAGTCGCTCAAGCGCTCGGTGTGGGTACAGGGACGCCAGTGGTAAGACGTTTTCGTAAGCAGGGAGCAGAACAAGCAGGTACAGCTATTCCCTACCGACTAGCAGAGAACTTTTATCCTACTGTACTAGCTGATGAAGCGATCTTAGCACAGATGCAAAGGGATGACCGCTTTGACGTCATTCTAGCAATTAGGGAAAAACATGGCAAAGCACCTGCACGTCTTCACGAAGACGTGATTGGAAGGCTTCCCACCAGCCAAGAACGGCAACTGCTCAACATCACTGCCCAAACTCCTGTACTAGAAGTGAACAGAGTAAGTTATGCAGAAGACGACACAGTTATTATGATAAACAAGATCATCTTTGTGGCGAACCTGTTCGTTCTGAGCTACGACTATCCCACAGGGCACTGGAAAAAGTAACTTCTTCGTACAGGCTTCTCCAAACTCTCATTTCTCCAATTATCCAGGGCTAGATTGTACAATGTCTGTCTAGCCCTGGATTTCCGTCATAGAACGCTAGGAAAAGCTATATTTCGCTATAGTTCTTGAAACTAGTTTCAACACCATCCGCGCTCAAGGTCGTTTTAGCTGTCATGCAACAGGTCAGTCACCCGTCACCTCAAGACAGAAGAGCTTGCCCACATCCCGCAAAGACTGGGCTTCGGGGACACCGACAGATCCCCACTACAACTATTGACGCAACCACTCCCTCGTCCACACTCTTTCTTGACACGCTGGCCCTCTAGTGCTAGCATGACGACAGAAAGGAGCACCTTTTCTGTGAAAATTCATGAGTACCAAGCCAAAGAGGTCTTGGCCCGCTACGGGGTACCAATTCAAGCTGGACACGTGGCACATACAGCAGAGCAAGCAGAGGCCATTGCCCGCCAGTTGACTGGGCCTGTCGTTATAAAGGCACAGGTGTATGTGGGAGGACGTGGTAAGGCAGGTGGTATTCAGTTCGGCGACACGCCACAACAGGCATACGCCGCTGCCGCACACATTTTAGCTATGCATATCAAGGGATTAAAAGTCGAAAAAGTTCTCGTTGTCTCTAAACTTGATATTCAAGAAGAATACTACTTTGGCATCGTGCTTGATCGTAAAACCCAGACTCCCGTGGTGATGGTCTCGCACGAGGGCGGCATCGACATCGAAGAAGTCGCCGCCACTACCCCTGAAAAAATCATCACATACCCCATTGATATGCACTGGGGGCTACGTCCATTTGAGGCACGCGACATTGTAGCACGTGCCGGACTCCCCCATCAGGTTATCAACAAAGCCGCAACAATTCTTACAGCACTTGCTCAAGCTTTTATCGAAAGCGACGCAAGCCTGGCCGAAATCAACCCACTCGCGTTGACAACTGATGGGCAGTTGCAAGCCGCCGATGCCAAGCTTGTGCTCGACGACAACGCTCTCTTCCGTCATAAGGAGTATGCTGCGTGGGCTGCGCCCGCAGAATCCAACCTATTAGAGTACGAAGCCAGACAGGCAGGATTGACCTACGTGAAACTGGATGGTGACGTTGGCATCATCGGCAACGGCGCTGGACTCGTTATGGCTACGCTTGACATGGTGGCACGTGTCGGCGGCAAGCCCGCTAACTTCCTTGACATTGGTGGCGGCGCGAAGGCAGAGATAATGTATAAAGCATTGACATTCGTGGCAAGAGATGTACAAGTGCGTGGCATCCTAGTCAATATCTTCGGTGGTATCACGCGTGGCGAAGAGGTTGCACAGGGCATCCTTATGGCTCAGGCTGAGCTGCTAAACGATATGCCCATCGTCGTTCGCCTCTCCGGCACAGATGCAGAGCAGGGCAAAGCGCTGCTCAAAGATGCTAGACTTGCTTGGGGCAAGGATATGCGTGAGGCTGCAGAGAAGATTGTCGCTGCCGTTGGCACAAAGAGGTAGATCGTCATTATGAGTATTTTGATGGATAACACAACACAGGTCATCGTACAGGGTATCACCGGGCGCGAGGGCCAATTCCACACCCGCACTATGCTGGCCTCAGGAACGCAGATCGTTGCTGGCGTGACGCCAGGCAAGGGCGGCCAGACATGCGCAGGCGTTCCTGTCTTTGAGAGCGTAGCCCTGGCAAAAGCTGCTACAGACGCTAATGCCAGTTGTATTTTCGTGCCTCCTGCTGGCGCTGCCGACGCAATCATGGAGGCCGCAAGTGCAGGCATCTCCTTGATTGTGTGCATTACCGAGGGTATCCCGGTCATAGATATGACACGTGCTATGCTTGTCATACGCGAGCATCATGCACGACTCATCGGCCCGAACTGCCCCGGCTTGTGTACACCGGGGTACGGCAAGATCGGCATTATTCCCTACCACATATTCACGCCAGGTCCGGTTGGCTTCATTTCTCGCTCTGGCACCCTCACCTACGAGCTTATTGCCCTTCTCACTCAAGCAGGCATCGGTCAATCCACCTGCATTGGTATCGGCGGCGACCCCATTATCGGCTCCACATTCGTCGACTACCTGCAGCTCTTCGAGGCAGATGCCGACACAAAAGCCGTGGTGCTGTGCGGAGAGATTGGCGGCAGCGATGAGGAGGACGCGGCAGAATACATCAAGACCATGCACAAGCCCGTAGTAGCGTTCATTTCGGGGCGTACTGCACCTGCTGGCAAGCGTATGGGTCACGCGGGCGCTATCATTTCCGGTAACACCGGCACTGCACAGGGTAAAGTCGCGGCTCTACAGGCCGTAAAAGTACCCATTGCCGAGACCATTTTTGACATTCCCGCTTTGCTGAAAAAGGTTTTGTGATTATGACTACCGCTTTGCTCTATGATCCAATCTTCCTTGAACATCTGACTCCCCCACGCCATCCTGAAAGCCCACAGCGCGTCGCGAAGCCAATTGAGATGCTGCGCGCTCTCAATTGGCTGGAACGCGACGGGCTGTTGCAGCTCACACCTCGTGCTGCAACAGTGGAAGAGCTGGCAACTGTCCATAAGCCAGCCTACATCCACGGCATAGAAGCGGCGAGTCGCAGAGCTGCCGAGGCCCCGAAAGGTCGCCAGACGCGCTTTTTTGCTACGGACGTCTATGTCTCAGCAAAATCATATGAGGCAGCCATCAGGGCCGCCGGCGCTCCACTCACTGCTATCGACGCTATCATGAAGGGGGAGGCCAACAACGCCTACTGCCTGGTGCGCCCACCCGGTCATCACGCCTTGTCTAACGAAGCCATGGGCTTCTGCCTCTTCAACAACGTCGCCATTGCTGCACGTTACGCCATCGACAAGTATGGACTCGAACGCGTTATGATCATTGACTACGACGTTCATCATGGCAACGGCACTCAGGATACCTTCTACAACGACGCTCGTGTGCTCTACTTCTCGACACACCAAGCCCCATTCTATCCCGGCACAGGGGCATCCGACGAACGCGGCGAGGGAGCAGGCTTGGGCACTACTATCAATGTTCCACTGCCCGAACGCACAGGCTTTGAGACCTACGAGCCTGTCTTCCGCCAAGTCATGGCTCCCGCGGCAGATCGCTTCGATCCCCAGCTCATCCTGGTTTCCGCGGGCTTCGACGCACACTGGAAAGACCCCGTAGGTGGCATGTCCCTCTCCACGGCAGGCTTTGCACAGCTCACGAAAATCATTATCGACTTGGCCAACCTATTGTGTGAGGGACGCTTAGTCATGGTACAGGAGGGAGGGTATAACCTAGATGCGCTGGCTATGTGTGTCTGCACGTGTGTCAATTTCCTGCTGGGAGACGATGCAGCGGTCGATAACCTCGGCCCTCCGCCAAAAGCGCCTTTTCGCATCAACACCGATGCACTCATCGCGGAACTACGTCGCATTCACCAGCTAACCGGCTATCGCCTGCGCAACGCAGCAAAGCCAGACATTGAACAGTTGCGTAGGGAAATGAAAGGACCGCAAACACCCTAGAGGATCTATGCCATCTACACCTGACCAAGTACGACTACTAACAGGCAAGGATAGAACCGCCATTGAGCAGCTCCTGCGTACCTCTGAATACGTCTACCAGCGCTTTATGACGCTAGAATTACCTCTACTGCTGAAGCACTACCCGGCAGTGGGCCTGCTGCATGGCAGAGTACTGCATGGCTTCCTGCTCTCGCAGAACATTGTTCCTCCTACGGCATGGATAGGCGGCTTCGGTGTGAGTTGGACGGAGAGCCGTAACTATCTTGATATCTTGTTCACTCTACTTGACCAACTCAAGCCGCATCTGACCTCGTGTGGAGTGCAATACCTTCACTATTCGGGCAACAATAGCGAACTTGATTGGCTGTACAGAGTCCTGCTCACACGCAACTTCATCCCCTATCGTATGCTCTACGCTTACGATAAATATGACTACAGCATTCCCACAGCAGGAAATCAACAAGTGCATATTCGTCCAGTGTGCGTGAGTATAACAGAGCAAGCATACGGCAATGACATGGCCGCACTTCTGGCTATCGAAGAGGTGTGTTTTGAACAACTATGGCGTTACGATGCCATAAGCTTCAGCGACATAGCTACTACCCACCCCTACTTTGTTGTAGCAGAGCTGGATGGCAAAGTTGTCGGCTATCAGTTCAACGCGGTGGAAGACGAGTGTGGCTACTTTGTGCGCATCGCCGTCCATCCAACATTTGCAGGTCGGGGCATTGGCACACGTCTGGTAGCCGAGGCAATACGCTTTTTCGCGGAGCAGCACGTACAGCGTATCATGTTGAACACACAAGAAGAGAACGTCTACGCCCATCGCCTCTACGAGCGTTTTGGTTTCGTGCGCCTTGAACACAAAGGCTTTGTGCTACGCAAGCATCTCACATAAAAAAGAAAACCACTCTCTTTAAAGAGAGTGGTTTTCTTGTACTGCTACGCTCTTGCGCCTACCGGCAAGCCAGCGATAATTGCTAGTGCCGTGTACGCAGCTACTATCGCGGTAAGAATACCGATGTAGCCACCAATCGTAAGCAGTACTGCTGCTCCAGGTAAGAGGAGTCCCAAAGTCAGCAAAGCGAGTGTCACGAATAACAGGACGAAAAAGATGATAAGAGCTAAGTTGGTCCTCAGTACGCTAATGAGAATCAACAGGGTGAAGATAGTCCAAGCTAGCAGGAAGAAACCAAGCACGACTAAGAGACTCTTACCCAGTGCAGCGGCAATGCCCGTTGGAGGCCAAAGAATGAAGCCAAGAGCAAGCCAGAACCCTGCATAGGAGCAGAAGATCGTACCGGTAAGGGTATTACCTGCTCGAAACTCCCATGTCCCCGCAAGCAGTTCGACAAGGCCACCATAGAAGAAAGCCAGACTAATGACGGCCGTGGCGGCTGCTAGAGGAGCACCAAGTAAACCAGTGAAGGCAACACCAAGAATAAACGTAGTAATTGCCAGCGTGAACAGACCGAGGGGAGTACCACTCGCAGTGGTAACGGATGATTGAGCCATTAGATTCCCACCTTTCATTGAAAGACTAGCAATACTTCTGTACCAGCCACGTACAGACTAGCTAAACACGAGCGTTAGGTTTAGCTCTCTATGCATCTGCTTGTCGCAGGCTGCCCATGCCCGCTGAGTAGGTAGGACGCATCATCCACAATTGTATTGTGAATGACCTCAAACTAGTGATGTTCCTCCTTTCTATGCTACAGCTTAAACATACTCATCCACTCCGGCTGTATTGCCTTGCGGTGGATACAGCATACATTATAGCATAGAAAAATGGCGTTTGTAAGCCCGCTTCGGCTTGGCATCATAAGAGAGCATGTCCTCTTACGATGCCTGGTATACCTTGACAGTGAAAGCGGCCATACGCTGGATACTATAATAAATCGAGGTAACCCCACCTGCTAGATGCCCTGTCTGTGGATCAATCTGACCGTTAGAGGCGTAGTCTGCCTGCGTGACCATATCATTCAGCAGCGCTAGCGCTCCAGGCTGTGCCAACTGTGTTGCATCCATCTTGACCAATTGCTGCGCATCGTGGTGGACCTGTTCTAACTCGCTATGCACCTGATCAATAGCACGATGGATTTGATCTGCAAGCGCCCGTTGGCCTGGGGTGGCATCTGGGGAGAGCACGGTGCCAGCCAAATGATTGGGGACAAGGTACACGTACCCAGGAGGAGGCTCATCCTCATAGCTATAGCCAGGAGGGTCTAGTGCTCCCGGGGTTGGTCCGAGCAAAGCGACCTGGGCACCAACTTTATCTGCATACCGCTCGGTTCCTACTTGCGGTGTGTCTTTCTGCACGTATGATTCTCCCTCAAGATACTCCAGAATTCGTATTATCTGGCGATGCTGCAGGTCTGGGCTTCTTCTCCAATCATCTCTAGCGGCGCTCGCCCACTCTAATACCTTCTTGGTATTTCTCAGAAACCAGATAGCTAGCCCCCCACTGAGGCCCCGCGCCTTCAGTTCTGGCGACTCCACCAGCAGGTGCCGTAAATGATCGAGCATCGTGAAACTCAACTTATCCTGGGAGCTATGTGCTTGAGACAGTTCGGCGTAGTAGCGCCACGCATGAACGTCAGGGTCATACGAGCTAGGTACCACTGTCGCGTCCTCTTCAGTGATCAGAAAACGACTGCGGTCGGTGAGCAGATTACTGTGCTGCTGATTGCTCTGATAGAGCAGGGACACATCGCCGTGGTTTACAGGTAGCAGACCAAGGGGAGTTACAGATTCGTTCTGCGTCTTGTCGCCCAATAGCCAGCCATAGTACGCATTACCAGGCTGGGGTGCCGACAAGTGGTGCAGGTCGATCAGCAGCTCATCATTGATGCCCTGGCTGTTGTCTGGATTTAACTGACCACTGTTGACGAAGTAGACAGAACCCACCACTTGGCTCACCGCAGCAGGTGGCGTTGATGGCGTACTCTTAGGAGCCAGCAACAACAGTGCTCCCATGCTGGCCAGAATGAACAGCAGCGCCAACAGGGCTATGCTGCTCACCCGACGCTGCCTGTGCTGTCTGCCTACTGCTACTAGAGGAGGAGGCAGTGATGGACCAGTAGGAGATAAGGCATCTCCGGAAGGCAAGGGAGTGGCCTTTTCACTCTCCACAGATGCAGGATGGGCCGTGACACGAGGCGTCGGGGAGATAGCTGTCACTGGAGGCGAAACGGGCGGTGTAGGTTTGACATAGGTCGGGTTATCCATTGAGTTGACCTGATAGGCTACGTTTCTCAAGTGCTCTGGAACGGGCTTATTGAACGCTTCAGTGAGAGCAACAGCTAGCCGGGAAGCGCTTGGAAAGCGTTCTGCCGGATCTTTAGCCAGCCCACGTAGGATAACTGCTGCCAGAGCTGGCGAGATGCTTTGATTAATGAGGTTGGGAGCGGTAGGCGAGACATTGATGTGCTGCATGAGAATGGCTGTCGGACTATCTGCCCGAAAAGGTGGCATGCCTACACAAGCCTCATAGAGAATGACGCCAAGCGAGTAGATATCACTACGCTCGTCGCCAGCAGCGCCTAACCCTTGCTCCGGCGAAGTGTACAATGGTGTCCCGAACCACCAGGAACTTTGCGTACTGCTCGGAGCACCCAGCAATTTCACAATGCCGAAATCGGATAGGATAGGTTCTCCGATGCCACCAGACGAGACGTTACGCTCATCCAATAAAATATTGGACGGTTTAATATCGCGATGAATGATGCCCTTCTCGTGTGCGTAGTCAACTGCCATACAAATGGGCGTGAAGATATGCAACAGATCGTCAGCGGAGGGGAACATCCTTTTATGCGAGGTGTTGCGTAGATACTGAGCCAGGGTTGGCCCTTCTACATAGTTCATCGCCATGTAGGCAAACGGGGCCTCCGCCGGCGATGCTTGCGAGACGCGAAAATCGTAGATTTGCACAATATGGGGATGATGCAATGATGCAATAGTGCGTGCTTCCCGCTCGAAACGCGTCAGGAAATTCGGGTCGTGCTGCAGATTAGCGTGAAGCACCTTGATAGCCACATAGCGGTGTAGTTGCGTATCCCATGCTTTCCACACCTCTGCCATGCCACCACGTCCTAAGTGCGCTAACAGCTCATATTTATCAAGCTGACGAGGAATGCTATTCATCGCTCCCTCCAAATATCTCTGTTCACCGACATGCCACTTAAGAAGACATTACACATGAAGAAAAGTCTACTAAAAGATGATATATAGTCAACTATATTATTGGCTACAATGCGGAATTTGTCAACAACATGCCAGCATACCGGCGGCTTTTACATTTCTCCCCGTATCACACTATATAACCTTGACGCCTTTAACAAATTTCTTCTATAATTCTCAGTATAGACATTTTTCCTTTGCTGCCTGACCAGAGCAGTGACATGACACAATCGCTGCTAAACGATGATAACCAGAGCGGATGTTTGCCCAACACGAGAGATTTTGCCATAACGCGTATAGTAGTGGCGATCCCTCAGCGGTCGCCATGCTCCCCATCTACGGTGCTGCCCTTCCCTACTTGGGAACGGTCATCATGCTCAGGACCAATCGCTATCCCCCCCACCCAGAGATCCCACCAATTCAACTTCCACTCTCATTCAGCAGGGTAAGAGCCTTATAAAACTCTCCTATTGTTTGTGAGGCAAACACCTTGAGCGTCAGGTCCATCAGCACCTGCGCACTCCCGACCTGAGCGATCAGCTTGTTGGTCACAGGGACCAGTGCTGGAAACTTGGACCTGACAGAACTGAGAAGCAGTCGACGCAAATCTTGCAGTTCTTGCTGCAACCCTTTCTCAAGCCCCTGCTGTTCCCCTTCTGCAACTCCTTGCTGTTTAATGTACTGATAGATGACCGTCTCCTGCAACATATCCTCAAGCATACGAAACCTCCTGATCAGCCACTTTTTGTCCGCTGACCCATCAAACGCTAACGACGAAAGAGTAAAAGCAATCGGAAACAACTGAGCTTGCGAATGTTCCCCCTTGGCTGCCCACAGCCCCGTGATCACCTCTTCAACCACCTGTTGGGTGGTCCCTTCTTTGGTCAAAGGCAACAGGGGCAGCAGTCCGACAAGCCCCAGATCCCGCAGTTCTGCGGTAGCAACCTCCCACAGTTTGACCACGACAAAATCAACCCAGGAGAGGGGTCGTCCCCTGCGCAACTTGCGCAGCGCAGGCGGCTTGATGACGCTACCGTCCTTCTTGAGATAGATTACAAAAGACACCACAGGAATGTCAAACTTCCCACTGAGCAGGATGTTATAGTTCCAAAAAACAGAGCGTTTCATAGCGTTTTGTAGCGTTCTATTGATCGCTTGCTTCCGCCATTGCTAGCCTTCTGGGTTCGTGCGGGGACAACGACGAACCGCACTGGATGGACTACCAGCGATGCAAGCACCACCTTACCA
>JAFAXQ010000220.1 GCA_019240835.1 Ktedonobacteraceae bacterium | reverse complement strand
TGGTAAGGTGGTGCTTGCATCGCTGGTAGTCCATCCAGTGCGGTTCGTCGTTGTCCCCGCACGAACCCAGAAGGCTAGCAATGGCGGAAGCAAGCGATCAATAGAACGCTACAAAACGCTATGAAACGCTCTGTTTTTTGGAACTATCGACTAGTAACAAGAGTTGTAGTAGCGTGCTTATGAGGTGTTGAGAGCACCTCATAAGCGAGAAGAGTCTAGTCATCGTTAACGTCACCTAGCCTCTCAAGCGGCATGATACCCGTCTGAAGGTCTAGCTGTCAAGCACCCAAAGGAGACACATATCCATGTTCGATCAGATGCACGTATCACCTCCCATCCCGTTTCCCTGCCCTGCTAGCACACCCCTTGAGGAGCAGGACAGCGAGTTTGCTACGTATGTCCCGCTGCGTGTGGGCAAGTCCCGCTTTGAGGTCTCGCCCACCTTCCACGAGGGCTATCTCGCCGCACGCCGAGCTTATGCGCAGATGGAAGAGGAAGATGAATGGGGTCCCTCCCTCTTCCTAACTGGCTATGAGTATGCTCACCTGACTCGACGGTACCTGCCTACCACGTTGTCTGCTGCCGACAAGCGCGAATGGCAACGTGGCTTCATTGGGGGATGGACGGCCTGTTCCTACGGGTTCTAGCACGAAAGGCAGCGGTATCATGCAACTGACCGAACAGCATGTCATCAAGAGGGGTGACCCTCGTTTTGCAGCGATTGATGCCGCTTCCTTTGCCTCCAAAAACTTGTACAATGCGGCCCTCTATGAGCTACGCCAAGCCTTCTTTCGTGACGGAACCTGGCTGCGCTATGCCGAGATGGACAAGCGCATGCAGTCGCATGAGGCGTACAAAGCCTTACCAGCCAAGGTGAGTCAGCAGGTGCTCAAGCAACTTGACGACGCCTGGACCAGCTTCTTTGAGGCGTGTAAAGCCTACAAGCAAGACCCCTCCAAATTCACCGGACGGCCACGACTCCCCAAGTACAAGCACAAAACTGAGGGGCGGAACCTCTTGGTCTACACCGTGCAAGCGGTGAGCAGGAGAAGGTTGAAGCGTAGCATCATCAACCCGTCCATGTTGGCTATCGAAGTACAAACCAAGCACAAGCAGGTCGATCAAGTTCGCATCGTCCCACGCAAGGGGTTCTACGTAGTGGAGGCAGTGTACGAGCAAGAGGAGAAGCAAGCGGCAGTCAATTCTGCCTATTATGCTGGCATAGACATTGGGATGAATAATCTGGTTGCGCTAACCTCAAACAAACCCGGCTTCAGGTCGGTACTCGTTAACGGGCGTCCAGTGAAAAGCATCAATCAATTCTATAACAAGCGGAAGGCAGAACTACAGAGCGAGCTTCGACGCAAAGGCACCACGAAGCGTATGGAGCGCATGACGAACAAGCGGAACAGGCGCATTGACCACTACATGCACACGGTGAGTCACCGGATGATTGATCTACTGGTAAAAGAGGGGATAGGTACCCTCGTGATTGGCAAGAATGATGGCTGGAAGCAGGAAGTCAATCTGGGCAAGAGGACCAATCAGAACTTTTGTTCCATTCCACATGCGCGTTTTGTTGCGATGCTGACGTACAAGGCGGAACTGGTCGGTATCACGGTCAAGCTCACCGAAGAGAGCTACACGAGTAAAGCATCACTGCTGGACCTGGACCCGTTGCCCGTGCGTGACCCGAACACGGGCAATGAGCAGCACAGGTTTAGCGGCAAGCGTATCAAGCGTGGGTTATACCGTGCATCCGATGGACGAGAGATCAATGCCGATATTAACGGCGCTGGCAATGTGGTTAGAAAAGTAGCCCCTGATGCTTTTTCGGAAGTGGAGGGGGTAGAGGATGGTAAGGGGATGCTGGCATCCCTGGTAGTCCATCCGGTGAGGTTCGTCGTTGCCCCCTCACGAACCCAAAAAGGGAAATCCTAGCTCGCTAGAGACCGCTACACTTTTTGGAACTATTTGCAACTTCTCCTCTCCATTGCACGTGCAACATACAGCAGTTCCAACCTCTGGTAGCTTGTAGGAAACTGCCACACAGGCTGCCCGAAAACGAACAGTCTGGTATCAGGATAGAACAGATGGTAGTATGTGACGGAGCAGATGGCCGTTTCATCCCCAGCCTCAGTGTGTATACGACGCGCATTGATAGTAAAGGTAAAGAGATTGGCACACATCAGCAGCCGTTCCTCTGGCACCCGACATTGTATCACTACGGGCGCAACTGGAAGGTTCCAGGAGATGGAGAATATAGGCTACGTGTGCGTATCGAGGCACCGAATTTCTCGCGCCATGACAAGATCAACGGCAAGCGTTATACACAGCCCGTTGAGGTGGAGTTCACAAATGTGAAGATCAAGACTGGCCAGAAGAAGAGTTAAGCCTGACTCTCATGTCGTAAGACGATAGCTATAATTCTGTCAGTCAATAGGATCGGCGCTTAGAACCATCTGAACCCCGAGCTGCGCCATCCCTGCAAGCTCGGTTTCCGTTAGGGCTTCAAAGTCGATGAGAGGATGCTTCACCGAACTGGTACAGTCTGTGAGAAAGTGCAGCCTTTTCATTAGCTCTGGCCGGTCCTTAAGGTAGCCAATGAGTTGGCGCTCTGATTCTAGAACACAGTGAGACTTCGCTTCACCAGCAACGTATACTTTATCATGCTTCATGACAGCATCGAGTAATGTGATATTCAAGTTACTTGTGGCGTCCTTGGCATCTGGAATCTCAGCCCCAAAAATACCATAGAATTCAGAGCGCCTAGTTCGGCCTTTGACGATATACGTTGGCTGCGTATTTCTTGCCGCACTATACCAAGCAAGGGCCTCGCTGATAGGCGCACTAAGCATATGACCAAGCGTCCCTTCCATGGTGTGGTAGGGCCAGATCATCAAATTCTTCTTTGTCCTCTGCTTCAGCATATG
>JAFAXQ010000272.1 GCA_019240835.1 Ktedonobacteraceae bacterium | reverse complement strand
GCCAGTGCTGGCTGACTGCTCAAGGGGATGAGTACTCGTGCTGTCAGCAGGAGGGACGGTGTATTCACCTTCATCAGCCTCCTCCATATCCAGGGCAAGCTCAGTGGAGATGCCCAGATCACGGGCACAGCGGGCTTTAGCAGCGGTCTCGACCTGATCCAGGGTAGAGAGTGCGCCTTGTTTCAGGGCCTCGGTTTGGCGCTCGGCCATGTCCAGATCGCCACTGCCCAGGTAGAGGGTACATTTGACGATGACGAAGTTGCGTTCGACATCCAAGTGGACAAGCTCACTACGAAAGTTACTATTGGGGTAGCGCATATTCAACTCGTAGAGCCGCCAGGCGGCAGGGTAATAGTCTTTGAGACCCTGCTTCGTTTTAATTTTGACCAAATGGTCGCGGGGGCTGTAGGCTTTGGGTTGCTCACTCATGGGTCGTATCCTTTCTGTACCATAGCAACATAAACAACTTGACAGGTTACGCTTCGTCATATAAAATCAATATTCAAAGTTTGAAAGTTTCAAACTTAATAAAAGTATAATGCCAACAAGGATGTTTGTCAAGAGGAAATAACCATAGAATATTGCAAGCTTCCAATATACGGTACTTGCCAAATTCCTCAAAATGCGTTAGAGTAGGAGGCATCGACATGAAACGAGGGTTTGTGACTCCAATGAAGAGAGGAAGTCCCCCGCCTGGCTACTACACACCCAGTGAAGCTAAAAAGAAGCTCCACGTTGATGACAGTACATTACGTAGCTACGTCCTGCGGGGAAAAGTTGAGAAATTCACGCCACCTGAGAAGAAGCAGGGTTTTTACAAAAAAACAGATGTAGACAAGCTAGCAGAAGAATTGAGGGCAGCATATGGCAAGCTTTCGAAAGAAATGCACTTTCAGCGAACTACCGAGCGAGAGGACATAGCTGAGTGCTCCCGAATTGCCAGAGAAGTCTATGGTAGCGAAGGGACATCGGTCGAAACACGCCTTGCCTGGATGTCAAAAAATCCAGAACTGCTCTACACCATCAAATCAGACTATATAGCGGGATACGGCTATATCCTACCACTTAAACGAGAGAAAATCGACGCAATCTTGCGCGAGGAGCTTTCGCTCTCAGATCTAACGGCTGATGACATTGAGAGCTTTGTTCCAGATAAGCCAGTAGATATCTACCTCATGTCAGTTGCTATCAAACCAGGTTACAACAAAGAAGAGAAGCGCCTTCTCTCATCCCAACTCATTAGCGGCCTTATGAGCATTCTGCTTGACTTAGCACACAGAAGAGTCGTTATCCGAACACTCATAGGGCGAAGTCGCCTCCCTGACGGTATACGACTGATGCGAGATATGGGGTTCGACAACTACCCAATACAGTCACCAGATAAAAGATTTTCCTACTTCATCATCGAGGTTGACAAATCTAACGCACCACTCACCCGTCGATATAAACGCGCCTTAGACGGGACTCTAGAAGGACAAAACAATGGAGATGATTGAAGAGCGCCTCAAAAAAGCGATCATGAGCGTAATTGCTGTCGAAGACAGCGAGTTTGACTTGAACACCTCATTAGTAGAGAACTTCAATGCAGACTCCTTCGACTTAGTTGAGATCATAATGAATATAGAGGATGAGTTTAAGATCGAGATACCTCCTGACGACATGGTGAACTTCACTACTATTCGCGAGATACGGGACTACATAACAGCAAAGCTGAAGAAGCAGTTATGAAGAGGGGACAAGCGCGAAATCCGGCAATAGAACGCTAGGAAAAGCTATATTTCGCTATACTTCTTGAAACTAGCGCACACACATCCTCCCTATCTACTCGTATGGAGAGCAAGATGGCCTACCCTACATCGTTATGCCCTATATGCAGGGTGGAACACTACTGGAGCACATCACCACGTATAGCCTGCTGCTATCTGAAATGTATTCAAACGTATTCAAACCATTTCAGTTGCGGTGAAAACGTCCGCACACCGCGTACCATCGGGTACGTGTGGCCCTAGCCGGGCAAGGTACCGCTTGAGGAGATTGACCGCGCTATTTTCATCACGGTCCATTACCAAGCGACAGTCTGTATTTGTGCAGCGATACGTGCGTTTCCACAGCGGCATAGCTTGCTTGTGTTCACACCCACTACAGGTCTTCGACGTATCGCGTTCATCTAGGATGACGAACTCTTTCCCATAGAGTCCGCACTTGTAGCTGAGCATCTGCACAAAGCTGTAGACTCCCCACTCGTTATACACCGCTCTGTTCAAGTGCTTGTTCCGTTCTTGATGCTCTTTCGTCACCATCTGCCGTTGGCAAAGATCTCCCACCACCACGGTTCTCTCAACCAGTGTGTGGGCTATCAGATGACTCGCCTTGTGCAGTGAGTCTTGCTGCTTGTTGCGCTTCTTTTGTGACACCCGCTTGTAGACTTGGCTCAAGTGCTTGTACCTGCGTGACCCCTTCTTGCAGCGTGCTCGTTTCGAGCGCAGTTTATCGAGTTGTTTATTATACCACGCGTTGCCCTTGAACCCGCCAATATGATAGACGCGTCCTTGTTCATTGACTCCTGTTGCTAACGTCTTTATCCCCAAATCAAGCGCAAGTACGCCCTCACGCTCGTGGGTCTCTTCCTTGACCTCATGCACAAAAGACGCGTAGTAGTGTCCCTGTCCATCTCTGGAGATGGCCACCTCTTTGTAACCCGTCGGGACTTCTTCCGTGAGGGTGGCTACCACATCAGGGTACCGCTTGTTCTTGCCTCTGCCTCCCGTTGGCAGTCTGATGCTTTTTCCTTCCACCTTCAGATACATCGCGGGATAGATGAGCGTGAAAAAGTTATGCCGTGGGCGCACTCGTGGAAAGCCAGGCTTTTCCCCGTTTTTCACCCGCCGAAAAAAGGCTTTCATGGCACCATCCAGGCGGAAATAGACCTCTTGCAGAAGCTTGCCATAGACAAAGTGTAGTTCAGGATCATACGCTTTGCTCTCTTGCAAGGTCTTCTTGGCCTCTTCCCATCCAGGCCACTTCTCCCCATTGCGTAGGCGCATCACCCACCAATTATAGAGCGCTCTGCATTTTCCTTGCATAAATTCCAGGGTAGCAGCGTCCTGTTGGCTGATTTCAAGCCTGATCTTCTTGGCTTTCAGCATGTTCTACCGCCTTTTCCAATGTGCGTTTGTACGAGCGTAGCCCGTGGAAGCGCGCACTAAATACCGTCACTATCGCTAATAAATCTTCTACCATTTCCCTCTCCGGTGAGAGCTTCTCATTGTTCATTACGACAATGGTTGTGCCATGCCGCTCACAGAAGGCTTCAAACCATTCATACCCGAAACGAACCAGTCGATCACGATGGGCAATGACCAAGGTGTTGACTCGGCCTTGCTCAATCAGGTCAAAGAGGTGAAGAAACGCTTTGCGCTTGTAGTTGAGGCCACTGCCGATATCCTGCATCCACTCATCAACCCCTAGTGCCTGCTCACTGCAGAACTGTTCTAATGCCTTGACCTGGTTCAGCAGATCGGGCTTCTGAGCTTTGCCTGACACTCTGGTATAGACAATCACTAACTGTTGAGACTCTGTTTGCATCCCCATGTACTGTAAGTATTGGTCGTGGGTGTAGAACCGCCGATTGCTGACGGGTGAGCGGTGAGCAGGCAACCGCCCCTCTCGGTCCCATCGTTGCAGCGTGATGGTGGACCGTCCGATAAGTGCCCCAAACGCTTTGGGGGAGTAGGTCGTCTTCATGGGTAGGCGTTCTCCGACGTGTGGGGAGACGCACTCAAAAAGAAAAAAGTGCGACGAGATCGGGATTGAACCGTCTTTCGGGCCTATGCAAGCTCACCGTCCTGCTTCACCCACGTCTCTCGCACCTGCCAAGTGCTGTAACGGATAGGGTTATTACCCCCACGCGATTGCTCGCCTTGCTGTTCCGACTCTCTCGGCATCCACCGGAGGCACAAGCCGCTCTGTCGCTCTCTCACCGTTCCTCGATACGCACCTTCCTGTAGAAAAATAGTCGCGTAGAAGAGATGCACAACGCAAGATGTCTAGCCACAACAAGAAGCACTGTACATCTCTTGTACTGACTGTTATCATGACAGTCAGTAATTATATATTACCCTAAAAATCGCCATATGTCAATATATTTTAGGGTAAATTTACGTTTATATTGCTAGACACATAACAAAGATATGTGCTAAAATAACTGTTAGTTACAAAGAAAGGACACCAACTATGCCACAACAAGAAGAGATGCTGACGGCACAAGAGGCGATTCGAGCATTTATGGCTGCTGGCCTCTCGGAACCGACATTTCGCAGACGTGTACGGCGGGGACTCATCAGAGGGGAGTTGCCTGAAGGCAGACAGCGTGGTGCTTTGTACCCGTCATCACAAGTGTATGCAACTATACAGGACGAAAAGGCGAAGTCAGGAGGGCGCGGGAAGAAGCACAGAGACCTGATGAAACCGACGACATTTGTGAAAGCAGTTGTCGAGGATATGCCTGAGATTGCCCAAGTGCTGAACGCTGCCTTTGGTGGCTACCCTAATATTGAACGGTGGTCATCTTGGATACAGAGAAACCCTGATGTCGGTTACGTTGTCAGGTGTGAAGGAAGAATTGTGGGATGCGGCTTCATTCTCCCTCATACCCAAGAGAAGATTGACAGCGTCTTGCAACAAGAGGTAACGCCGCCAACATCTCCTGAAGACATACTGCTCTACGACACAAATATGCCAGTCTGCTTGTATGTTCGTTCTGTCGCCATTTTCTCTGAGAAGGATGCAAGTTCTGCTCAGAGAAAAAGGTGGGGTGAAATCCTCATGCTAGGACTTGTCAATGTCGTCATCCGCCTGGGTGAGAGAGGGGTTGTCGTCAATAAGATCTACGGCAGAAGTGACACGAGGATGGGTGAGCGCATTATGCGGACGATAGGGTTCACTCAACTCCCTACAGTCACGAGCCATAAAAACTTTGTGATCGACGTTGCCACGAGCGGTTTGGCACCTATCCTGCGGTACAAAAAGGTTTTGGCAACATGGCAGCAGAAACATAGCGGGGAGTAACAAAGCACTACAAGCTTCCGAAGCCGCACGATGCCAAACTACCCAAGTAGTTTTTCCTACTTGGGTAGTTTTTTCATGCTCGCAATCCTACTCTAGTTTAGAACATCAGTTCAAAATGAATATATTTGAATACATTTTTGAAAACAGTTAAAATCTCCTCGACCACGACAGCTGGCCTATGAGTAGCACGACCTTTTTCGATACCCATAACCATCAACTGTATCACATTATTAATCAATCCCAGCGAGGAGCTATAGTAGCACTCTACGCCAACCACAAGTTCAACGATTTTCGTCTCACCGTAACGACGCTAGAGATACGTAAATCCAATCAGACACCCGACTACTATGGCGTTGTCTTTCGCTCTACCGTTGATCTGAGCCATTACTACCTCTTTGAAGTCTCCCCGTCTGATGGTGGACAGTACCTCTTCTCACGCTATGACGACGAGGGGCACAAAGGCAGGCTGTGGCAAACGCTGGCGGATGGCTCAACTCCTTTACTGAGAGAAAGCAACACCATTCGTATCGAGGTGCATGGTAACACGTTCGCCTTCTTCATCAATAACAAACCAGTGATTGCGTCAGTCACCGACCAGTCAGCGTTGTTGTCGGGCGAACTCGGCCTCTACGTCGAGGAGCAAGGGGCCGAGGTGGTTTTCTCCCATCTCTTCATTCAGCCCTCCTAAGTGTAGACAAATCCAGCGTTTTCTGCTATCTTTTGCTTGGTGGTAGCGTAGCAAATTTGCTCCCAAAGTAGTCCCTGATGCACATAGATAGCAAAGGGAAGATAGGATCAAGAGAGGATAGCCAAACCATGACCTACGTAATTACGCAGCCGTGCATCGGCGTGAAAGATGCATCCTGTGTCGATGTTTGCCCTGTTGACTGCATTCATCCTTCCTCTGGTGAAGATGGATTCGAAGAGGCGGAACACCTTTATATAAATCCAGACGAATGCATTGACTGCGGGGCATGCGAACCAGCTTGCCCGGTTACAGCCATTTTTGAGGAATCCGCCGTTCCCGAAGAGTGGCAAGACTACATCAAACACAATGCTGAATTCTTTAAAAAAGACTAAGCGAAGATGCAAGTCTTAGATTGCTGTTATGTAGTGGGGATGGGGTAAGCAGTCCATCCATAAGCGACTGTACGCTTGCCCCACATCGTAAACACCTTATTCTTACTTTTGCTACTGTGATATAATTAGTTTCGATACCTGTGCTACGTTATTCTGTATGCACACTTACTACTTCTCATGGAGCAAACCCCAATGCCAATAACGCGACGAAGACGCGCAAATTCACCTGATCAGCCGGAAGAGAACAATCATCGTGCGGAGCAATCTGCTGAAAATAGTACAGAGGTATCTTCACCTGAACAACCGACCAGCGCTACGCCTGCCGAGCCTGAGCATGGCGCTACTTTTGTCGCTGAACGTCCAGAAGCCGATGCATACCAACCCTTTTTGTCCCCACCTTTGCCAACAGGAAATGGCGATCGTGTAGAGCGGCAGGAGTATATACCTTCGATAGAGCCCGGACGACGTACTGCACGCGGTGAATTATTCCGCCGAGCTCCGCAGTTGCCACCTGCACCACAGAGCATTGCTACATCAGTGACACCGATAGCCCAGGTACCAGAGCCACCTAGCCACGAGATCAATCTGCCTTTAGGCAATCTGCTTCATCTGGCCTATAATCCAGGCTACACTGCCTCGGACGAAGCACGCAGTACCCTCCTACGCCAACTCGCCGCTGAGACCAAAGCAGGAGGACGAGCACGTTGCTGGAATTGTGGCTCGGTTGCTATTGCCTACGAATGCTGGAATATCCGTAACAAGACTTTCGGCGAGATCGGCATTGCTTTCTGTGAAATTTGTGGTGTGTGGAGCGTGATGTAAGTATCATATTACCACTGCACTTGTTCAGGAGGAGGAGCTGCTATGACAACCAGCAAGGATCAAGCAAAACCTGTTTCCTGCCCACGTTGTGGCGGTCTGATGTACCGACCCGCCGGAAGCTCGTTCTACTGGCACGCTGATAACAATCATCCGCGCTGTGAGATCACCAATATTGCTATCGATGCTTTCAAGATGACGCAAACAGCCGCTATGCCGACAGACGAACCCCCTACGGTGCAAGGCCCTGAAAAGAAGCTGTCTTGATCTAACCTGTCCTACTTATTCATCGTAATACTGGGTAGGAATGCACGTGTTGTTAGAAATTTCTCTCATTGAGGTTCATCATGTATAATCCAAGAAGGAATAGTCCTTTCGGCGGTGATGCCTTTGGCTCTCGCTATCAGTATCAAACCTTACCCTACGAGTCTCAAGCGGTGGAGGCACGTAGCGGCCTCATTGGCAAAGTTATGGGCTTGCTGGCCTTCTCATTTCTGTTTGCCAGCATTGGTACTTTTGTAGGCATTCAGATTCATCTTAGCCCTGGTGTCTCCTTGCTCATTGCTCTTGCAGGTCTGGTTGTGCTGATCGCGCTGAACTTTTTAATACAGCGCCCCGGCATCAATCTGGTCTTGCTCTACCTGTTTACCTTTCTTGAGGGCATGTCCCTGGCTCCACTCATTGGGTATTACCTTGGCGATCCCACTAGGGGAGCTATTCTCGGTGAAGCATTTGTCATCACTGCTGCCACTGCCTTTGGGCTAGCGGCATACGCCTGGACCACCAAGCGAGACTTTTCGCGCCTAGGTGATTACCTGTTCTTTGGCCTGATTCTCTTACTGGTGGCAAGTATTATCAACATCTTCTTCCAAGCAACCCTGTTCCAACTTATCATTGCAGTTGTGGGTGTGGCCATCTTCTCCGGCTACGTCCTCTTTTACGTGCAACGTGCTAAGTATATGGCCGACACGCTACCCAATGCTATTGGCCTGGCCGTTTCTCTGTTCATCACGCTGCTCAACCTGTTCCTTTATATTCTGGAGTTGCTTAGCATTCTACAAGGTGGTGGCCGCCGTAGATAGGAATAGAAAGTTGTCGGCTATTGTTTTCTGGTAATGTGTAGGGTAGCTAGTCCGAATAGTTACTCTTTAAAGCAGAACCAGTAAGAGCATCGCTGCAAGATGTCTTACAGCGTGGAAAAGAGAGAGAAGAGAATTATGCAGGAACATACTAACCTGTTTCACATCGGTGATCAGGATTTCGAACAGAAAGTACTCAAATCAGATACACCCGTTATCGTCGATTTCTGGGCGGGATGGTGTGGCCCCTGCCGTGCTATCGCTCCTATCTATGAGCGACTGAGCGAGCAGTACAAGGGCAAATTGAAGTTTGCCAAGATGGATATCGATAAGCATAACGCAACACCGAGCCGTTATGGCGTTCAAGCCATTCCCACATTGATGATCTTTAAAGGTGGTCAGGCTATCGCTCGTCTGGTTGGGCCTCATCCGACGAGGCTGCAGAGCGAGATTGAAAAGGTGTTGGCCGCCCACCCCGTTGCTTAAGACATGCATCCCCCATCGGTAGGGGCACAATGAATTGTGCCCCTGCCGCTCTTGGTGCCACGAAGTGACGAAATCTAATGTACTAGACATGTCTGCTCTTTTGTGATATATTGTTGCCATACCCATATCCTTTTTCGTTTTTATTGTTTTATATGCGTTGTCTGGACATAAGGGAAACCGTATATGCCAACGTTAGAGCGCTCTAATCCACTTCCGTTGTACTATCA
>JAFAXQ010000260.1 GCA_019240835.1 Ktedonobacteraceae bacterium | reverse complement strand
AAGTAGGATACGCACCTGATCAGCCTGATGTCCAAGTACGATAATGATCGGGCGTGCCTGCGAGGCGAGCGCAGCGTCTAGCACGTGGAGCAGCACAGCACGATTGCCCAGTGGCAACTGCAATTTATGCCGTCCCTCTCCCATACGACTAGAACTGCCTGCTGCTAGAATAATGGCGGCGGTAGAGGAGGACGATGTTGTTTCGTGCATGTATCTCGAGCTTCTCCCATTGGTAGTTTTTTCTTGGTAATATTTTCTCACACAGTGGTCGCCTTGAGGAGGAAATAAAAGAGTGGAGATGTCTATAGCTAATCTGCGCAAAGATTATACTCTGCATGGGCTTAGTGAAAGCGATGTCGATGCTGACCCGTTCAGACAATTTCAGGTCTGGTTCAATGCTGCATTGGCGGCCAATTTGCTTGAACCCAATGCTATGACGCTTGCTACTGCGACTAAGGATGGGAAACCATCGGCGCGCATTGTGTTGCTTAAGGGCTTTGATGAACGCGGCTTCGTCTTCTACACCAACTATGAGAGCAGGAAGGGACACGAGCTAGCTGAAAACCCCCAGGCTGCGTTGGTTTTTCGCTGGGCGGAACTTGAACGTCAGGTTCGAGTTGAGGGGCTAGTCGAAAAATGCTCAGCAGTAGAGTCGGATGCCTATTTCCACAGCCGCCCAGTAGGTAGCCAACTGGGAGCCTGCGTTTCTCAACAGAGCCAGGTGATCGACAGTCGCGAGGTGCTTGAGGCTCGTCTAGAGGAACTGATGCTTGAAAATGCGAACCAAGAGATTGCGCGGCCAGCGTATTGGGGAGGATCTCGCCTGAACCCATCGTCTCTTGAGTTCTGGCAAGGACGACCAAACCGCTTGCACGACCGCTTGCGCTATCGTCTCACCGATGGAGGCTGGCTCATTGAGCGTTTATCGCCGTAATTCTGAAAACCTTAAATCTGATCGGGGTCTATTCCTAACGAGCGCAATTTCTCAGCAAGAGCATCAGCGCGGCGTTTCTCCACATGAGCGCGTTGTGCCCCAGTCAAGCGCAGGTGTCCAGCGCGATCATAGAGGCGCAGATACGCATGGTCCGGTGCCAAATAGCTCTCTAGGTGAAAGCTCCACAAACGACCATCGCGCTCTAGAGGCAGTTGGCGCATAACGCGGTTTGCTCGGTCCAGCCGCCAGCCGAACAAGCGACGACCATCTCGCCGCAATGGCCGCTCGTTGGGGTCGTAGGCAAAGTATTCTTCCACTCCCATCACCGCGTACTTGCTGGGTTTCTCCGTCAGGTCCTTGTCCCAGGTCTCTTGCGAGGCAATCTCCAAAACCACGTGTGGGGCTGGCCCGGTCTTGCCCACGCGCCAACTACGCACGCGCCGAAAGTCCACGCCTTTGATCACCGCAATATCAGGAGCCACAGGATACTCTTTCCAATAGCCGGTGTGATAGAAGTTGAAGTTGTGATAGAGCGCACAGTGTTGGTGCTCAAAGAGGGCAGCTAGCACCTCCATCAGGTAGAGTGCGAGCGCACCATGATCGGCGGTTTCCCCCAACAAGTCCTCCTCGGTGGGGTGCGTATCGTAGTAGTAGACTAGTTCGTCGTGTTGCAGTTGTTTGGCCATTGCATGCGCTCCTTGTGGGCTATCCACTTACTACGTTGCCTCTGCCCTATCCTGTTCAAACTGAGAAGCCCTCGATCTCCCGGGAGAGTCGACAGGTCTCTTCTGCTGAGCCTAGCATACCATGCCCTCAAAGTTTTCGCAAGAGGCATGACCAACAGGGATAAAGCATTGAGAATTTCTGTATTGATGCTATAATAGACCGTACTCTTTATATTAGGAGACCCCCTAAATGATAGATACCTTACATAATGACAATGTTGAACTAGTAGACAGCGAGACACGAGCAAAATATGAGCATCTCCAAGTTATTCTGCGGGAGATGGAGTCTGTACTGGTAGCTTACTCTGGCGGGGTTGATAGTGCGCTTTTGCTCAAGGTTGCTCATGATGTGCTGGGCAAACACGCTCTCGGTGCGCTTGCCTCTTCTCCTGCTTATGCGGAGGAGGAGACTGCACAGGCCATAGCGGTTGCTGAGCAGATGGGTGTTCCCTTGCTCACCCTGCAAACACACGAATTAGAAGACGAACGCTATGTAGCAAATGACTTGAATCGGTGTTACTTTTGTAAAACTGAACTGTTCTCCCAGTTAGAGCCTTTAGCAAAGCAACACAACCTACGCTACATTGCGTATGGTGTTAATAAAGACGACGATGGCGATTTCCGTCCTGGTCAGCGAGCCGCACGTGAATTTGGCGTGCGTGGCCCGTTGAAAGAGGCAGGCATGGGTAAGCGCGAGATTCGTGCGATAGCGCACATGCTCGGCGTGCCTGTATGGGATAAGCCCGCCCTGGCTTGTTTCTCTTCACGTATTCCTTATGGCAGCAAGGTGGATGTGACCTCGTTGCAGATGATCTATAAAGCCGAAAAGCTGCTGCGCGAATTGGGCTTTCGCCAGGTACGCGTACGCCACCACGACACCATTGCACGTATAGAGGTCGAGCGAGCAGACATAGCGCGGCTGGTCGAAGAGGAGATGAGCCGCGTTGTGACCGATGGTTTGCGTAACATAGGATACCGCTATGTCACGGTCGATCTTCTCGGCTATCGCACGGGCAGTATGAATGAGGGCTTCTTCAAGAAAAGATGAGCACCAGAGCTGGGAGTACTCCTCTTGGCCTCATTGATAGAGCCTGCTGCCTGCTTCGCGGAACTCTTTGGCCTTCTCTTCCATTCCCTTTTCTACGGCCTGCTCTTCCGTGACTCCATGCTCTTTGGCGTACTCACGCACATCCTGAGTGATGCGCATGCTACAGAAGTGCGGGCCGCACATCGAGCAAAAGTGGGCTGTCTTGGCCGCTTCATTCGGCAAGGTCTCGTCGTGGTAGGAGCGTGCCGTTTCTGGATCAAGCGACAGATTGAACTGATCCTGCCAGCGAAACTCAAAGCGGGCCTTCGAGAGGGCATCATCCCAGACTTGTGCCCCTGGATGTCCTTTCGCTAGGTCGGCGGCATGGGCAGCGATCTTGTAAGCAATGACCCCGTCCTTGACATCTTTCTTATTGGGAAGTCCCAGGTGCTCTTTGGGCGTCACATAGCACAGCATAGCCGTGCCAAACCAGCCGATCATCGCCGCTCCTATCGCCGAGGTGATATGGTCATAGCCAGGTGCAATATCT
>JAFAXQ010000186.1 GCA_019240835.1 Ktedonobacteraceae bacterium | reverse complement strand
CTTGAAAAGGATGAATACACACCGCTTGGGGTTTTTAGAGGCAAGGCGACTGTGCCATCTCAGATAGTACCCGGGCTACGAGTACATGTAGAGCAGTTCTTCTCGTAGACTGAGAGGCTGTACTAGAAGACGATCTATTGCACAAGCAGCGAGAAGTGCAGAGAGATGACCAGTCAGCACAAGCAGGACAACCTACCTGTTAGCGTATTCATTTCCTATGCGCATACCGATGAAGCCCTGCGCGAGGAACTAGAGAAGCATTTGAGCAGCCTGCAGCGCGAAGGGCGTATCACCACGTGGCATGATCGCCATATCGTCCCTGGCATGGATTGGGCAAGGGAGATTGATGACGCCATTAACAGCGCTGCCGTGATTCTTTTGCTCATCAGTGCTAACTTTGTGGCCTCCGACTACTGCTATGGCATTGAAATGCAGCGTGCCCTGCAACGGCAACGCGAGGGCAAAGCCTACGTCATCCCTATTCTGCTGCGTCCAGTGGATCGGCAGGACCTGCCGTTTGCTCACCTGCAATACCTGCCACGTGATGCACGACCGATCACAAGCTGGCCCAACCAAGATGAAGCCTTTGCAGATGTAGCCCAGGGCATACGACGAGTACTTGACCATCATGCTCTCCCTTCCCTCTCATCGACAGACCGCCAGAACCGAACACGTATGCTCAAGCGCGTGCGGGTCTTCTGGATTGAAGGCGTGCTGGAGCAGTCGTTACACCAAGCTGCTCGCATTGAGCTTGGACTGCAGGAGCAACCCGATGCGCTCGCCAATCCCTGGCGGCTCATGGTTCAGGAAGCGAACCTTCCCCCCCGTCCGTTACCTGCTGGCACATCCATCACGCAGGTCTACGATCAAGCCCATGGAGAATTGCTCATCCTGGGAGATCCTGGTGCTGGCAAGACGGCGCTGCTGCTCGAACTCGCTCGTGATCTACTCACCCGTGCTGAGCGGGATATTACCTTACCTATCCCAGTGGTCTTCAATCTCTCCTCGTGGGCACAAAAACGAGCACCCTTTGCAGATTGGCTGGTGGAGGAATTAGCTATCCGGTACGAGGTGCCGCGCAAAGTTGGGCGAGTATGGGTAGAGCAAAAGCGCATCTTGCCGCTGCTAGATGGACTCGATGAAGTGCAGCAAGAGGCACGTTCAGCATGTGTGGTGGCCATCAACGACTTTCATACACGGTTCCAGAGCGTTTCGCCTGTCGTGTGTAGTCGAACCACGGAATACTTTGCCCAAAAGCAACGGGTTGCTTTTCTCTGCGCGGTGACCATCGAACCGCTTACCCCACAGCAGATCGATGTATACCTTACATGTACACAGGGGCAGTTGGAGGCGATACGCACAGCATTACACGAGAATGTCGCCTTGCAAGAATTGACAACTACACCGCTCATGCTCACAGTGTTGACGCTGGCCTACCCAGGAAAATCCATTGATGATCTTCTGGAGGCCACTTCTCGTGAGGCCCAACAGCGGCACCTCTTTGAGACTTACGTCGAGCGGATGCTTTCGCGCCGGGGTGCTACAGCCGACTACACGCCACAGCAGACGAGACATTATTTGGTGTGGCTAGCACAGCAGTTGAGTCACCACAACCAAACAGAGTTTTATATCGAGGATATCCAAAGGAATTGGCTTCCAAACGCGAGAACCTATCAGCGCTGTCTTGGTCTTGTGTTTGGAAGCATAGTTGGACTCTTCATCAGTCTCGTCTACATAGCAACTTTTCTCTTCGAGTACGGAAGCTGGTATGAAACAGCATCCGTCTCACTCTCTCTGGGAGCATTCAGCGCAGGTGTCTTAATACTCCTCTATCGATTTGTCTTCATGTGGCTTGGCACAGCGGATACACATAGACGCATGATAGAAAAGACAAAATATTCATATTTAAACATAAAGAAGTATATTACCTCTCTCCTAGAGAAGCGCGTCTTTTATGGATTGTTAGTTGGACTTCCTTATGGATTGTTCGTCAGCCTCTATATCAAGCCTTTGTACGCCATTTTACATGGGGTGTTCTTCGGCATTGCCTATGCATTGGTTGGCAGGCTCGACGTAGATAGAAAACCGACAGAAGCGGTGACCTGGTCATGGAAAAACATACAGAACAATCTTGCCAAGTTTCTCTTAGGCGGACTTCTCCTTGGGTTGCTCTTTGGTATCGCAGAACCAATTTTCAGAGTTTTCATATTAGGACCAAAGTTCATATTAGTGTATAACTTCCTTTACTCTCATAAGACCCTGATTATCTATTTAATTGTCTATGTATTGCTTATAGGGACTGCTACTGGGTTGGGCTTTAGCATCATGTTTGCATTGATAGGCGGCATATCACACAAAACACTGGATAAGAACGAGCGTATGACAGCAAACCAAGGAATACATAGATCAGCTCATAACAGTATTCGCCTCGGGCTCACTTCCGGCCTCTTCATCGGGCTGATGACCGCCTTGATCTTTGGGCCAATCTGGGCGTGGATTGTTTCCTTCGTCTTATCAGTATTAGAGAAAAACGTCTCCCCCCTTCCTCTCTTCGTCATAGATATAATGAACGACTCTTCCCTTCCTCTCATAGGTCTAGGTTGGGGGATAGGCATCGGGATTGCAGTGGCGCTTGTTGTCGCACTACGAAATGGTGGGGTGGTATGTGTGCAGCATGCTCTTCTGCGCTTTCTGCTATGGCGTGCGAAGTCCATCCCCTGGAACTACCCACGCTTTCTGGACTACGCTGCCGAGCGCATTTTGCTGCGCAAAGTGGGCGGCGGCTATATCTTTGTGCATCGGCTGCTGCTTGACTACTTCGCTGAGTTGGATGATCCAGTGTCGTCGGGTAGGGGACAGCCGTCTGGTAGGGGTGGGTAAAGGGATGATCTGTCCTCCAGGCAGGACTTCCCTGTTCCCACATACATATATGCCGCAGTGGTATAGTATATTCACCAGTAACATATCTTGTAGCTGCCCAATACCTACAAGGAAAGACGTACTATGCCTGACCAATCAGAACAAGCTACTCATTTGACCCATGTGGATGAGAGCGGAACTATTCGGATGGTAGATGTGACAGACAAAGCGGAAACCACCCGCGAAGCCGTTGCCAGAGCAAGCGTGCGTCTCGCACCGCACACAGCCCATCTGATAGAAACGAACCAAGTTGCCAAGGGCAGTGTCTTAGAAGTGGCAAAGATAGCTGGCATCATGGCGGCAAAACAGACATCCCAACTTATTCCCCTCACCCATCCTTTGCCTATGACGCACATTGATGTGCGGTTTACGCTTGACAGTACGCAAGGCATTATCTCTATTGAGGCACGGACGCGTACCACGTACAAAACTGGCGTAGAAGTAGAAGCATTGCTGGCTGCGACGATTGCGGGGGTGACGATCTATGACATGTGTAAGGGCGTGGACAATACGATCACGCTCGAGCAAGCCTATGTTGCGCGAAAAAGTGGCGGCAAAAGTGGAGTGGTCGAGTTCCAACCGGAGCCACTCTCGTAAGACGGAAGAGATTTTCGCTGTGTCGGACCGAAGGGAAGGGGAAGCTTATCTTTCCCCGCCACTCCCTCATGCTGACAGGTCGTGTCGTCTGTTAGTATAGCATGCAGAAGAAGAGGAACCGAAACGAGCCAAGCCAAAGGGCCGGGCCACATCAGGCAGGCTCCCACTCGTCACCAAGTCCGCTATAGCTGTTCCGGTTATTGCGCTCAAGAGCACACCAAAGCTATTATGTCCGCAGGCCAGGGCCACATTCTCCCACCCAGGAGCAGTGCCCAGAACTGGACGTCTGTCAGGGGTAGCTGGACGCAGGCCCGCCCAGCTCCGCTCTACCACACAGCCATCTAGCCCCGGAACCAGCAACCGTGCCGCATTGAGTAAGCGAGCCGTTCCCTCAGCAGTCACCGTAGGCGTAAAACCGATCTCCTCGTGGGTAGCCCCCACATAGAGACGCCCGCCAGTTTTCGGAGCCAGATAGATGCCCTCTCCAAACAAAATATGCGAGAGTGCTCTGCCAGGTTGACGCACCTGCAAACTTTGACCATTGGCAGGCGTCACCGGGAGCCGTAGCCCTAGTAGTTCATGACCGACTAGGCCCGACCAAGCCCCAGCAGCCAGCACCAGAGAGCCGCAGGCGATCACGCCACCCTCGGCCGTCCGCACCGCGACTACGCGTGAGCCGTCCCGATCGACAGCCACCACCTGACAGTCAGCGACCAGACGAGCACCGCAGAGAACCGCCGCCCGTGCAACCGTGGCCATGTACGCAGGAGCTAGGACTTGAGGTTCACAGGCAATAGAGACACCCATCTGATAGGCCCTGGAAAGTGCAGGCTCCACACAAGCCAACTCTTCCCCCTGGAGTACTGCCATCTCTACGCCGTGCGAGCGCCAAGTAGCGGCCCACGCTTCTAATCGTCCTGCTTGGCCGATCCGTGCCAGGCGGATACACCCCGTTTGGTGATAGTCTACCGAGAGGCCCGTCAGCTCTTCTAATTCAACAGCCAAGCCAGGAAAGAGTGCGAGGCTTGCCCGTTGCAGTGCCAAGTAGGGGTCATCAGGTTTACCGAGCAGCTTATAGGGACTTAACAGGCCTGTAGCCGCGCTTGAGGCTTGCGCTCCAATCGCGCCCGGCTCCAACACCATAACGGTCACACCGCGCCTCCTGAGTTGGTAGGCCACCGAGCACCCGACGACCCCACCCCCCAGGATCACGACATCTATCGCTTGTGCCATCGCTTATCCCCTGCCTGAAGGCGTCAGCAGGCCCAGGCGTTTCCCAAGTGTCCTCACTCCTGCGTTGCACGGGGCTTGCTGTACCAGGCTTCTATACAACCGCTCAATTTTCGCACGGGTGGAAGAGGAATGCGTTTCGTCCACAAGCGAAAGCGCATCCTGGGCCAACTCACACGTCCCACTATAATCGCCTTCTGCATGGCAGAGTTGCGCGTCCGCGACTAACAGATTCCCTTGCCAGCGGGTAAAATTGTGCGGCAGATTATCACGAACGATTAACAGTGCATCCTGGGCGTCGTCCAAGCGGCCAAAGCGTCTAAGAACATCCCCCCTCACCATGTAAAGGCCAGGCACATCAACGTGTGTATAGCTCCCATCTCCCTCTAGCACCCGCCCGCGATAAGCACGTACAACACGACCTACCTCATCTAATAGAACCATACTCTTCTTCTGCAACTCAAGAGAGAGAGGATTAAGCATCGAATATGCCTCGGCTAGGCAGATGAAGACATACGCTCGCAGCGAGTCCCGTGAGCGGCGTGCATACGGCATAGCCCGCTCGAAGTCCGCTACCGCCAGATCATAACGGTCCATTTCGGTATAGGTCCGCCCACGTCGACAGAGAGAGGAGGCCATCAGTTCCACATTGTTCAAATGGTCCGCCAGCAATAACGACTCCCTGGCATATGCCAGCGCGGCGTCAAAATCCAGGCGATCACGTGCGATCACCCCAGAGAGCTGATTAAAGCAACACAGCAGCGCACGTATTTGGTCCTGGGCAATGCCTCCGACTGTACCTAGGCTATCATGTAAGTGATGCTGCCAAAGCGCAACGGTCGAAGCTGAGCGTTGTGCAGAACTAGTATAGTACGCTTCCCAAGCCAGGGAGAGGACCCCTTCATAGGCATCAACTGTTGAAGACGGCAACACCTGCGTTTCTCCCAGGGAGGTTAAGGCAAGACCTCGGGCAGGTGTGTAGTTCAAGACCAACATGCCCAAAAGCGCAGGTGGAATCTTAAGCGAGTGTACTAACAGTTCCCGGCGGGAAAATGGTTCAGGCAAGGCCGGACTTCCTTCTATTTGGTATATGCGACGTTCGCTTATGCCCAGTTCAGCAGCAAGACGCGCTACATCCCATCCGGCCAGCCCGCGATAGGCAGCAATAACCCGGCCAGTATGCGGCATATTCCCCTCTCCAGGCGGGAACGGACCGTACACGTACCACCAGGGTAAAGCTTCATTTAGTTGTGTTTGTTTGCTACTCATATACCATACCTGCTTCTACTGCCCTATTTGGCAAGCAAACGGTGAGTGCAATTCTATTGCACTTTGCCTCTTTCCGGCAATGTATCCCTTTTCCATTTCCTCTATACTGACCAGTATAACATGTAGAAAGGCAGAAAAACAAGCATGAGTAGCGCCCCAGAAGGATCATCTTACCCACCCGACCCGATCACCATCGACTTCTCTGCCGAGGAGCGAGCAGGCATGCAAACGCTGCTTGGCTTGTATGCCCAGTGCGTGTGGACTGGCTTGCCGCCCTGTCCTGCTCGCACCGACGAACTGGTCCTGCTCACCCGTCTGCGCGCACAATTGGCCGTGCTGGAGAGGATGCAGGAGGGCGAAAGTATTGAGATCGATGCTGCCAGCCTGCTCATCGTGGAGCACGCCTGCCTGTTCTTCCTGGCTGGTGCTGGCTTTTTGCCTTTTGAGGAGCCGATCAGCTCTGCCCTGACCGCAGCGGCAGCAGAGGTCCAACGCCTCGTGTTAGAGGCTCAAGGCTAGCACCGCAAAAGGAGGGTGTGTCTATGGGTCTGTTTGAGCGTTTGCTGCGGCGCAAGAAACGGCCTCCTCCCTTCGTCTGGGAACCCACCATGCCTGTGCTCACTGTCCCGCTGGATGAGATGGATGCAGATGGTCGACGCCGCGATGTGCCGTATTTGCTGCCCAAGGACGAGCAGGAAGATCATCGGCTCGGCTATCAACATTTCCTCTTGCGCCAGGTCTTGGCAGAGCATTGTTTTGCCCCGGTGCATGAAGTGCTACGCAAGGGGGGCAAGGTGCTGGATGTGGGCTGTGGCACAGGTATCTGGGGGCGTGAGATTGCCCGTGCTTATGCACAGACCCACCTCATCGGGTTTGATCTCGAAGAGGTGCCAAGCCCGACTCCCGCCCCACGCAACACCCAGTTTGTGCAAGGCAATCTGCTCACGGGCTTCCCGTTTGCTGCTCAGTCCTTTGACGATGTGCATCAACGGTTGGTAGTGGCGGCAATTCCTTTGGCGAGTTGGCCGTGGGTCGTTGGAGAGCTACGAAGAGTCACTCCTGCTGGCGGCTGGATGGAACTAGTAGAAATGGGCACGGCCTTTCACCGCATGGGACCAGCTAGCAGGCAGTTTTTGCAGGGATGGAGTGCGATCAGTGCATCTAGGGGCATGGATGCCTCTTACCTGTCCCAACTCGGCTTGCTACTCAAGCATGCGGGACTCTCCAACATTCGAGCCGAAACTAGGACGATTCCTGTGGGTAAGTGGGGTGGGCGCATCGGCAAGCTGCTAGCGCAAGCTATGCTGGCAGGCTGGCCCAGTATGAGACCGCTAGCCCATGCGTTGTTGGGCGTGGCTCCTGAAGCGTTTAATGAGGTGATGGGGCGTCTGGAGGTGGAATGGAATAGCTATCACACCAGCTATGAGGTGTATGTTGCCTGTGGGCAAGTGGCAGGAAAGAAGTAGACTGTAGAGAGTATCTCCCCGATTCCTTGCTGTGTATATGCTGACTTCTTGCTGCTGATTTGCTGTATACATGCCGATTCCTTGCCGATAGCTTGACATACATGCTGATTTCTTGCACTGCCGGAAATGCCCTTAGAGGTGGGGCAACGCGCTAACCACATCATTCCCATCAGGGATGGGGCGATTGTGTGATATGAGAGGAAGGATAGCGAGCCAAGGGATGTGTTCGCGGTTATTTAGTAGCGCGTGACAGTATGGGATATGGTATCATCATAGCAGACAGTCAGCAATTTTCTCTTTCATGGAAATAAGGCTACGATGACAACAATCGATAGACTATCAACGGTTATACCGGCTAATGATGTCCCCGGTCCGAGGCAGGGACAATGGAGCTATAAAGACTATACAGCCCTTCCAGATGACGGGCGGCGGTATGAAGTCGTGAACGGAGTGCT
>JAFAXQ010000061.1 GCA_019240835.1 Ktedonobacteraceae bacterium | reverse complement strand
GGGTCTGGCTCACTCTTGGTGATTCAGGCTGCTTGCTACCCATAGATCGCTAGATCGTTCTACATCAATAAACGACTGTTGTAGAAGGGTCTTGAGAAAGATGGAAGTGAAGCAAGTAGCCGCTCTCCCTAAGCAGTTTGCCATCATGGATCTCGAAATGAGTGATGATGTGCTCACTATTTCTGCCGTTTCAACACAAGCTTGCCCATGCTGTCCGCTCTGTGGCAAACCATCTGCACGGATCCATAGCCGCTATCGGCGAAAGCTCGCCGACTTGCCTTGTGGCGGGCGGCACGTTCGTCTTCTGGTGCACGTGCGCAAATGCTTTTGTGATACACCCACCTGTATCCGAAAAATCTTTGTGGAGCGCCTGACCCCCTTTGTGAATAGCTTTGCACGAGTGACAAAGCGCCTGTTTCACATCGTGCAGGTCATTGGGCTAGCGACCGGCGGCAGGCTGGGAGTTCGTGTCACAGATCGGCTGGGAATACAGACCTCGCGCCATACCATTCTCCGGCGCATTATGGCTCTGCCAACCGAGCCGGTTGGGCAGATTACCGAGCTGGGTATTGATGATTTCGCATTCAAGCGTGGACGCACCTATGGAACGCTTCTGATCGATCTGCAAAGTCACCAGGTCCTCGATATCCTCCCCGACAGAAAAGCCGAAACCGCTGCCGCCTGGATGAAATCCCACTCAGAAATCCGGGTGGTGAGCCGGGATCGTGGAGGAGATTATGCTGCTGCGGCACAGACATCGGCTCCCCAGGCGACGCAATGCGCCGACAGGTTCCATCTGATGACCAATCTGAGTAAATCTCTTGAAGGGTTTCTCTCACGCCATCTCGCTGCCTATCGAACGCGTGTCGATCTGGAGTCAAGAGCGACCCCGCTTTCTATCGCGCAGGGCAAAGGACCGCCGAAGAAGAATCCAAAACAAGCATATGAGAGTCAGGCGAAGCGAGAAGAGCGTCTGGCCCAATACCAGCAAGTCGTGGCCTTGCGCAAGCTGGGCTTTTCGCAAACGGCTATTGCTGCTCAGGTGGGAGTAGGCCACGCGACTGTCTCGCGCTGGTTGAGACATGGTACTTTTCCTGACCACAAATCGCCTCAGCGAAGGAGCCGACTTGATCCCCACCTCAACGTGGTTGCAGAGAGGTGGGAAGCTGGTTGTCATAACATCGCACAGTTGCATCGAGAACTGGTTGCCGCAGGCCACACCCTCACCTATCGCAACGTCTACAGACAACTCGTTCGTTATCTGCCGCAAGGCAGGAAGAAGTCCGGGTCGGCTAGCCAACTTCCACGCGCTCCTGTGCTCGCACGAGAAGCAGTGTTTGTCTTGCTTCGTCGAACTGAAGAACTAGAGGCCAAGGACCGAGAAATGCTGGCTTTGCTTCGATCTCTGCATCCAGAGGTAGATCAGGCATATGAGTTAGTTCAGCAGTTCCGAGAGATGCTTCGCACGCGCACTGGAGAACAGCTCAATGCCTGGCTTGAGAAAGTGCGGGTCAGCCAGATCCGCGAGTTACAGGGCTTTGTAGCTGGCGTGGAACGAGACAAGAAGGCGGTGAGAGCGGGTCTCACCTTGCCTACTAGCAATGGAATGGTTGAAGGAAAAGTCAACAAACTGAAGCTGCTGAAAAGGATGGGGTATGGCAGGGCAGGTTTTCCCCTCCTTCGCCAGCGCGTTCTCCATGCCTTGTAGTCAAAAGGGCAAGCTCACAGATGAAGAGGTATTCTTCCACCGTAAGAAAGCGAGCAGGTTTTCTCACCAAATGTGAGACAGAACCACTTGGGAGGACATTTACCACTAACACCGAACGAGGGCCAAAGAGTTCCTGCAATTCATCTCGGTTCTCGCGACAGTGGTATTCTGCCACAGATGAGTATGGAGAACGAACTTCCCGACGAATAATGAGTGGTGGTAGATCATTAAGGTAGGCTAGTCCCATGAGCACCTTATAAAACACGTGTGGTTCCCACCACTGTCAAGCCATAGAGGCTGATGGGCGCTCTGGCGATGGCTCGTAGCGCGTGACGGCGTGAAATGCGTACGTTGTCGCTGTTTTGTTGCTCTGTCATGGTATCGACTTTCCTGAGCCTCTCTAGAACACTCTGCTGGAACATCTCATCTGTTCCGGCTTGCCAATGCAATCCATCGGCGATCACTTCCACCTCAAAACTATCATACAACATCGTCGCTTGGTTGCACGAGAGGTCCTCATCCTCTTCAGCGAACAGAGACGTGCTTGGTAGCACACGCTGCTGGCTCGCGGGGTCTGGCTCGTGAGGTGGGCAGGAGGGGACTTGCACTAAGTCTGCGTAGCCTAGTTCTTCGGCAGTGGCGTCGAACGCTTGGCAGAGCATCTGCAGCGAAGACAGATGCGGCTTATGTTTGCCCGTCTCCCAGCCATAATAGGTACTCAGATGCACCCCGACTCGTTCGGCAGCCTGTGTTATCGTCCAGTGCTTCCTTGTGATGTACAATAGTATAGTACCATCCCTCCCAGTATAGCTCTTTTATTATAGAGTCGAAAATTTCCAATAGCATAGACAACGTCCTTTCTACTTTTTGCCAGTTTAGCAAATATTGGACTAATCAGTCCAAATGTTATATGATGGACTATGTGGTCCAATTTACTGGACCGCGTTGCGAGAAGCAGACTCTCGCATTGGAAAGGAAACACAGCTATGCGTTTACAAGGAAAAACCGCTCTGGTTACTGGTGGAACAGCAGGGATTGGACAAGCCATTGCCGAAGCTTTTGCTCGTGAGGGAGCACAAGTGGTGATCACCGGTCGAAACGCGCAACGTGGGCAGGCGGTGGTAGATGCCATTCGTGCCCGAGGTGGCCAGGCCACTTTTCTAGCTGCAGATCAGACCTCGGTTGAGTCCATTCGCCGCTCAGCACAGGAGGCGACAGCCGTGCTCGGTCCCATCGATATTCTGGTCAATAATGCCGGGATCTTCCCTCTTGCTCCAACAGCCCAGGTCGATGAAGCGACCTTTGATGCCGCCATGGCGACCAATGTGAAGGGGCCTTTTTATCTGACCGCAGCGTTAGCTCCCCGCATGGCTGAGCGTGAGCGGGGCAAGATCATCAACATCACGACGATGGCTGCCCACGTCGGTATGCCGAAAATGGCACTCTATGGCGCAACGAAAGCCGCCTTGACGCTGTTGACCAAGTCGTGGACCACGGAGTTTGGGCCAAACGGGGTCAATGTCAATGCCATCTCGCCGGGTCCGACGCAGACCCCTGGCACAGAGAGCATGGGAGAAGGGCTGGATCAGCTAGTCCAGACCCTTCCAGCCAAGAGAGCGGCCTTCCCTTCTGAGATTACGGAAGCAGCCGTCTTCCTTGCCAGTGATGAATCTAACTTTGTGCATGGAGCGACCCTTCCTGTCGATGGAGGACGTATCGCCATCTAGGTCTGTGACCTTCCCTATCAGGCTCAGGCTTATAGCAATAGGAGATGAACAAGAATGGCTTCGACAAACTATGATGTGATTGTGATCGGGACCAGTCAGGGCGGCAGGTTCCTCCCAATTGACTTCGCGAAGGCAGGCCGGAAAGTGGCGCTGATTGAGCGCGGACCCATAGGTGGTGTCTGTGTGAACTTCGGCTGTACCCCGACAAAAACGATGGTTGCCAGTGCGCGTCTCGCCTATCTGGCAAGGCGTAGCGCTGAGTATGGCGTCCACACTGGCCCCATTTCGGTTGATCTGCAAGCCGTACTCAAACGCAAACAAGCGATAGTCGATGGCGCACGCTTCGGCTACGAGAGCCGCCTGACAGCGCTGCAAGGGCTCGATCTGGACCTGCTGATGGGCGAGGCCCATTTTATCGCTCCCAGGACCCTTGAGGTCTCTCTCCAGGACGGCGGGATGCGAGAGATCACCGCGCCACTGATTTTTATCGATACTGGCGACCGACCACAGCCACTCGCGATTAAAGGCGTCGAGAGCGTTCCCATGCTCAATTCCACCACGATCATGGAACTGGACACACTCCCCGAACATCTGTTAATCATTGGTGGCGGCTATATCGGGCTGGAGTTTGGACAGATGTTTCGCCGCTTTGGCAGCCAGGTCACCATCTTTCAGCGCCAATCACGCTTGCTGATGAACGAGGATGAAGACGTTTCTGACGAAATCACGAAGATTTTCCGCGAGGAGGGGATCACGGTCTTGACCGCAGCGACGCCGCGACAGGTGGAGCCGCTGGGCGACGGGCGCATACAATTGACCGTACGCACGCCTCAAGGGGAACAGCAACTTATCGGCTCACATCTGCTGGCGGCAACCGGTCGTATTCCCAACACGGAGGCTCTCACTCCCGAAGCATCTGGCATTCATCTGGACAAGAAGGGCTACATTCAGGTCAATGAGCAACTGGAAACAAATGTTTCTGGCATCTACGCGCTGGGTGATGTCAAAGGTGGGCCAGCTTTCACCCACGTCTCGTACGATGACTTCCGCATTTTGCGCGCTAACCTGCTTGAGCATGGCAGCGCCAGCATGCAAGATCGTCTTGTTCCCCATACCGTCTTCATCGATCCCCAGCTTGGGCGGGTTGGTATGACCGAAAATGAGGCGAGGAAACAGGGACGCAACATCCGTGTGGCGAAATTGCCCATGAATGCCGTGGCCCGTGCCTTGGAAACCGGCGAGACACGCGGCTTCATGAAGGCCATCGTCGATGCCGATACCCAACAAATTCTGGGCTGTGCCATCCTGGGCGTGGAAGGGGGCGAGATAATGACCATCATCCAGGTGGCGATGATGGGCAAGTTGCCCTACACCGCTTTAAAAGAAGGCATCTTCACGCATCCCACCCTGGCTGAAGGGCTCAATACGCTGTTTATGACGCTCGATGCTTAGGGTGACGTTGATACGCCCTTTTTGTTACGGGTCGATCAGTTTCCCGTAATGAATGACATCCTCGATTGTGCAATATCTGGACTAAAAAGTCCAGTATATGCTATACTACCGAAAAGAGAGGGGGTGACTGTACCATTTCTACCGAACCGCAAACATCACGAGGGCGCAGCAGTCGTGAGCGTATTCTTGCTCATGCCGCTCAACTGATCGGTGAGCAAGGTGTACGGGGCACGAGCCTCGATGATATTCGCCTGACTGCTGGTGCCAGTAAAAGCCAGCTCTATCATTACTTTGCCAATAAAGAGGACCTAGTTCAGGCCGTCATTGGGCGTCAGACCACCAATGTGCTCGATGCGCAGCAACCGCTGCTCGACCATCTCGATAGTTGGGAAAATCTCGAACGCTGGGCGGCGCTGCTGATCGCGCTGCAAGAAGAGAGACAGTGTGTTGGAGGATGTCCCATTGGATCGCTCGCCAGTGAATTAGCTGATCACGATGAGGCCGCACGGATCGCCCTGACGAACTCCTTTGACCGATGGGAACACTATCTGGTCAAGGGATTGACTCGCATGAAAGAGCGCGGCGATCTGCGTTCCGATGCTGACCCGGCTGAACTGGCCGCTGCCATCATGACGAGTTTGCAGGGTGGTCTCCTGCTCACTCAGACCCGCAAGAATACCTATCCGCTCCAGATTGCCCTCCGTACGGCATTCGCCTATGTATGCTCTTTTAAATCCATCGCTACCCCAGACTAATATTTTTGGCGTGAAATCTGTAAAAAACGTATTCATTTCATCAAGTGTAATTGGCGTACTCGTCTTTTGCGCCTGAATTACCTTAAATAAAAAATCTATCAGTTCTTGGTATATGCGAATTTCTTGTTCAATTTCTCTTTTCCTCTGTTCAATCTCTTTGTTCCTTTCTAGGAATCGTCCTACCACGAAAGATAACACCGATACAATGATCGTGCCAGATGCAGCAATAATAGCTGCACCAATTTCAGGTTTAGAGTGAGAGATATAATCCCAGAAGAGACGCCAGATACTTACTAGACCCTATAGTTCCAAAAAGCATAGCGTTTCATAGCGTTTGCTAGCGTTCTATTGACCGCTTGCTTGCGCCATTGCTCGCCTTCTGGGTTCGTGAGGGGGCAACGACGAACCTCACGGGATGGACTACCAGCGATGCCAGCACCGCTTTCCCATCCTCTACCCCCTCCACTTCCGAGAAAGCATCAGGGGCTACTTTTCGTATCACGTTACCAGCGCCATTGATATCGGCGTTGATCTTACGACCATCTTGAGCGCGGTAGAGTCCACGCTTCACGCGCTTGCCGCTAAACGTGTGCTTCTCGTTACCGCTCTTACGCTCTGGTAACGGGTCCAGGTCCAGTAACGACGCTTTGGACGTGTACGACTCTTCTGTGATCTCTACACGAATGCCTACCAGTTCCGCTTTGTAGGTGAGCATGGCGATGAAACGCGCATGCGGGATCTGCACAAAGTTCTGATTGGTGCGCTTACCCATGTTCGCCTCTTGCTTCCAGGCGTCATTCTTCCCGATGCACAGGACTGCTATGCTCTCTTTTACTAGTAGATCAATAATCTGCTTGCTGGCAGTGTGCATGTAGTGGTCAATGCGCCTGTTCCGCTTGTTGGTCATGCGCTCCATGCGCTTCGTTGTGCCTTTGCGTCGAAGCTCGCTCTGTAGTTCTGCCTTCCGCTTGTTGTAGAATTGGTTGATGCTTTTGACTGGACGCCCGTTAACTACTACAGAGCGAAACCCTGGTTTGTTTGAAGTTAGCGCTACCAGATTATTCATCCCAATGTCTATGCCAGCATAATAGGCAGGATTGACCGCCGCTTGCTTCTGCTCTTGCTCGTAGACTGCCTCCACGACGTAGAAGCCTTTGCGTGGGACGATGCGCACTTGGTTGATGTCCTTCTGCTTCGTTTTCACCTCAATAGCCAACATCGAAGGCTTGATGATGCCTCGCTTCAAGCCTTTCTTCCCTCGACTCAGCGCCTGGATGGTGTACACGAGCAGGTTACGGCCTTCCGTCTTATGTTTGTACCCTGGGATCCTGGGACGTGCCTGAAACGTGGAAGGGTCTTGCTTGTAGGCCGCACGCGCTTTGAAGAAGGCATCCCAATCATGGTGAAGCTGCATCAACACCTGCTGACTTACCTTTGCAGGCAACGCCTTGTACGCTTCATGGGACTGCATACGCCTGTCCATCTCGTTGTAGGTGAGGTACTTCCCTTGAAGAATGTAAGATTGGCGTATTTCGTAGAGGGCTGCATTGTACAAGTTTTTGGAGGCAAAGGAAGCAGCATCAATGACGGCATAGCGTGGGTCACTGCGAGCAATGACGTGCTGTTCTACCAGTTGCATGATACCGCTTCCTTTCGTGCTAGAAGCCGTAGGAACAGGCCGTCCATCCCCCAATGAAGCCACGTTGCCATTCGCGCTTGTTGGCAGCAGACAAGTTGGCAGGGATGTACTGTCGAGTGAGGTGAGCATACTCATAGCCTGTTAGGAAGAGGGAGGGACCCCATGCATCTTCCTCTTCCATCTGCGCATAAGCTCGGCGTGCGGCAAGATAGCCCTCGTGGAAGGTGGGCGAGACCTCAAAGTGGGACTTGCCCACACGCAGCGGGACATACGTAGCAAACTCGCTGTCCTGCTCCTCAAGGGGTGTACTGGCAGGGCAGGGAAACGGGATAGTGGCTGGA
>JAFAXQ010000289.1 GCA_019240835.1 Ktedonobacteraceae bacterium | reverse complement strand
TCGGTAGGAACTTTCTTTAAGCGCATCACAGATCCGTGCGATAGAGGCAACAGAGCGGGGAACATCCTTTGCCGCGTGGAGTGCGTTATGAGCCAGCGTCGTTGCAATCGGGTAATATCCTTGGTCAAGATAGGCTTTTGCCTGAAGCATCTCACCTGCGCGGTTGACAGACAATTGCGCCGTATTTGTGGCGAGGCTAAAGGCAGTATCGACTGCTGCAAGTGCCTCTCTGGGGAAACGCAAGCGTCGGCTCGGTGATGCCAAGAGGCCCGTTGCTCTCTCTAGGTGGTACCACACTTGGTCAAAATGGATGAAATGGGCATCTGCCCATTTGCTTGCGCTCAGAACCGTGCCCGCATCGTCCATCCAGTGTTGAGCTTGCTTGAGATCCTGGTTGTCTTGTCCTGCGCGAGCCAAGGTACGAGCTTGTCCTAGCAGGATTGATCCTCGCAGGGGGGCACTGATCTTTCTCTCCAAGGAACGTGCAGCAGTGAAATCCACTAGAGCAGTAGCCGCATCCCCTTTTTCAAGAAGGATGTATCCTCGTCGGAAGAGGGTCAACGTCTCTCGCTCGCTATCTTCTAGGAAGCGCGCAATCGCATACGCCTTGTTCAAATGGACAATCGCCTCAGTAAACTGTTGCAGGTCGCTAGAAATGCGAACCGCCAGGTGATGGTAATCAAACAGGAGCCGCACCAGCTTCGTCCTGCTCTCTGGGGCTACCTCGAAGTAGTTGCTGTGGAGACGCTTTAACCGCAACAGGACATGTTTCAAGGCTGGTGCTGCTGTATGGGTGTTCTGCTGCTTCCAGTAAATGGGTAAGCGTGCTCGATACTCAGCCAGGTCAATGGCGGTACTTTTCTCTACAGGGGTGTCCGGCATCTGTGGGTGTGTGAGCAACTCATCCAGGTGAGTGACTCCCAGGAGAGCAGGGGGAATGTTGAGCAGATTGGCAATGACCCATCGTCGCTCTCCATCGTCTGGAAAAGAGCTGGCTTTGACCTGCATTTGTACCCATCTTTCTGTGAAAGGTTTGTCTCTGGCTGCACGGCCGTAGAGGTACCCGAACTGCTTCTTGCTCCAGCCGTTGCGTTCTAAGAAGAAGGCAACCACGTCAGCAAAGAGCGGCAGTCCATCTGGCCCGACTCTGAACGGCCCATAGTCCCCAAACATTCTGCTCTCTGTCATAAAAGTCTCCTGGTAGCGCGAAAATCTCCTGATGCTGGCAAGTATAACGAAGAGAAACTCTTCTGTCTACAGAAATGCGAAGCAGGGGTGTGCCACTTCGTTTTAGCGGCCTCGCGGTAGAGTATGCTTTTATAGCAGAGTTGTGTAAGGGCTGAAACGCTTTAGGTATTCATCATCTCCTTACGAGTATGCCATTACGCAACCTGCTCTGTCAACTACACAGTGAAAGAGGGGTGAGCGTCAAGTTGTTGCATCGAGCGTGGATGGGCGAGCATGCGGGCGCAACAATATGATGGATACCCGTGAAAGAGAATAGGAAGGAAAGATAGTGATGAGTGACCACGAGCAGAAAAGCGTGGTTCCTTTGCATCCAGGCGAATTGCGGGCGCTCAATACCGCTATTGGGAGCTATTTGAAGTATTTGCGCAATGTGTCCCGGCCCTCAAAGCGGCGCGACACACTGATGACTGTCTTACAAAGTGTGTATGTGCGGCTGACGAGGATGCTGTCTCTAGGTAAGAAGATAGAGGGGGAGCAGCTTTGGCTGACCGATATAGAGGTGTGGGCGATAGATATAGCAATGCTGGCCTTCTGCCGCGGGGTGCGCCTGGTCGTCGAGTCGTCGCAGCAACGAGATGAGACGTTGCGAGAACTGGATAAGGTACGTATGCGGGTTAGAAGTCTGCTCTTGCCTTCTCTCAATTAGGATTGGTTTGCATAGAACTAGAATGAGGAGGGCGACCCACTACGGTTCGCCTTCCTCATTATTATGATATACCTATTGAACTGCTACGCGTTACCGTGCGTTTACTTTCACTATGCGAGCCTTGGCATGCTCTGCTTTGGGCAGCGCCAGTGTCAGAATACCGTCGGTGTAGTGGGCCTCAACGCGCTCGGCATTGACAGGAGTGGGAAGGGTGAAAGTGCGATGGAACTCACCAGCCTGGTAGCCATTCCACAGCACAGTTGCACCTTCGGGAGCAGCAAAGTGGGTATGCCACTTCAGGTTCAGCGTGTCCTGCTGAGTGGTGATCTCCACGTCCTCAGCCTTCACACCTGGCATTGGAATTTCCAGCACGAAGCCCTCTTGGGTCTCATACAGGTTAGCGCCCATGCCGCGACCAACCCACTGTGAAGTTGGGTAGATAACGCTATCCTCGAAAAGATGCTGCATAGCTTCACGCAGAGAAACAAATTCGTTAAATGGGTTGTAACGAGTGATGTTAGCCATTAATGTTTATCCTTTTCTTTCTACTTGTTTATTTTGAACGGGTCTCGTAGAACCTCGTTCGTCCGTTTCGTTTACGTTCACAGTATATCCTCTGATTCGTTAGAAGGACGTATACAATGTATAAGAAGATTGTTAGAAATATTGATAGGATGACTATCAAAGTTCATCTTCTTTGCTTGTGTGACGCTCTTTTCTGCGACGCAGGAAACCGTAAGCCTGCGACACCACTATCAACAGCCCGAACACGGCGTACTGCACAAGAGGACCAACCAGCACAAACTGCGCCACTGTCAAACTATAGACCAGTCCTACGTTCACCAGGAACGCCAGCAGCAATCCGGTCCCCCAAACCGCGGTGATGAAGGTAAATCCCGAGCGGCCCGTCGCCAACCAGTGCTGTTCTAACTGCGCACGCTCAGCAGGAGGCGCGCTAGCAAGCGCACTGCGAGCAAGCATCAGCAACAAAGGCTTCTGCACAAGCAGCGAGCCTATCATGAGTATGCCATATACCCCTATCATCAATGAATCGCTCAGAAGCACCAACCTGACATCCCTAAAAAACAGTGCGCTCATGAGCTTGACAGAAATGCCAACCAGCGCGAGCGAACCCAGCAGATTGAAGCGCCGCTGCCGCACAAGACCAAGCACGGTAACAAAAGCCGGAGGGACGGCAGCTAACAGGAGCGCCGCTACCGTTGACATATGTGGACTTGCTAGCCGGAAGATCACATACGGCAAAACTGCTGTATAGAGAATCATCGGCAGCAAAGAGAGCCAGATACGACGCGAAGACATTTGTTGATCAGACACGGTCTATAATTCCCTTCCTTGAAGGAACAAAACCCAAAGCAAACTTTCCGAAAGACTTCGGGTCGCTTGACAAGCGCACTTAACGGCGGCGGCTCATCACTCGTATACGGAAATGCCCTCTGACTGAAAAGGCGGCAGGCTCAAGCGGGCGCAGCTCATAGCCAGGCGGGTCGAGTTCAAGTTGAAATAGAAAGAGCAGGGTGGCTACTGTTACTACGAGTTGGGTTTCGGCAATGCCCACGCCGAGACATGAATGATCGCCCAGGCCAAAAGGTGCGTAGGCCCCACGCTGTCGATGCTCATTGCGTGGCTCGTGATAGCGGTCGCAGTCGAAGCTCAGTGGATGCGGGAATAGCTCCGGCAGAAAGTGCGATACCGCCATAGCAACAAAAACATCATCGCCGCGTTCAACACGGTAGCTCGCAAACGTAAATGGCTGCATTGCCTGACAGTGGTGCCCGATGCTGACAGGATAGAGCCGCAGCGCCTCCATCACCGCTCCATGCAGGACATGCATCCCACGAACCCGCTCCCAGGAAAGTTCGCCTTTCCCCAATGCTGCATCGACCTCGGCCATGACACGCTCTAATACATCCTGGTGTTTGAGTAAAGCGTACAGCAAGTAGCAGGCAGCAGTTGTCACCGTGTGCAAGCCAGCCAGAAAGGGTCCGAGCGCACCCAGCGCCAGTTGTTCATCTCTCACCTCGTGCCCCGCTTTCGTGGCCGCCGCAATCATTTCATCTACAATATCGGGTTCACGGTCCGGCGCTAGCGCGAGACGATGCGCCGCGACGATAGCCCGCCCCAATTCAAAGACCCGCTGCTTAGCTCGCTGATATACCTGCGCCTGTAAAGCATCACTGTTCTGGGTTTTGGTCAGAGTAGACGCTATCGCAATGCTCAAAAAGGTATCGAGATCAGCAACATAGTCACCCGGCCCATATGTCGTCAGGAGTTGGCCCAATTGCTCGGCCACGAGGCCTTGTAGCCAGGAGAAAAAAGCAATGCTCTGTCCATTCTCCCACCCAGCACTATGCTTGCGCGTCATCTCGACCAGAGTAGGCAAGCGATCAACGATGCGCCCTCGCGAATAACTGCGACTGAGCAGCGCACGCCGTTGTCGGTTGGCGGTCCCTTCACGTTCAACATTCTCCCTGTTCGCATACTCCTCGTCAAAGCCCTGCCAGAACGCTTTCTCACTCAACGTCTCAGGACCAACCCGCGCCATAAAAGTATTGGCCTCCGGTCCCGCCATCACTGTAACAATGTTGTCCGAACGCTCAACGCGGAAGATGGGACCAAGCGTTTGATGCTGTTCGACATAAAATTTCAGATTGCTGCAAGCTTTGGCTTGCAGTGCCGTTTGCTGAGGAACTACACTGGGAGGCAGCAGCGCATCGCTCGCGCCAAGCTGCCACATGGTCTCGTTTTCATGCATATGTTTTCATCTGCTTTCTCAATCAGTCATCCTCTTCTCAGGCTCGCAAGATCTGCAGTACCATATCGAGGGTTGGGAGGTCAGCCCCGTTGCTCTGGCGGAACGTCTCACTAAGCACCAGTCCTTGAATCGAGGCCAGAAAAAGGCGGGTAAGCTGCTGGGGATCGCCAAGTCGGACATGACCAGATTGCTGACCCTCGACAACAAACTGCTGCACCACATCCCGTATAATCTTCCCCTGCTGCACAGCCATGTTGTGGACGTGCTCAGACACACCCTCATTGGTCAGCGCATACAGCACAACCATGAAGAACTGTGGACGATTACCAAGTGCCTGACCAGGAAAGATACGCTCGGTGATCCAGCGCAGGCGATCCCAGGCTGTACCAGGTTGTGCAAGAGCAGCTCGGGCAAGCTGTCCCGCCTGCTCTAGCGACTGCTCAACGACTGCCGCAAAGACCTCCTCCTTGCTGGCAAAGTGGCGATAGAGCAATCCATGACTCACACCGGCAGCGGCAGCAATTTCCGCTACCGTCGCATCGGCCAGTCCCTTGCGAGCAAAAACCTGCGCTGCAGCCTGCAGAAGCTGTTCCCTGCGCACCTCCCGAATGTGCTGATTTGCTTCCTCTGTTCTCGGCATCTCGTAACCTCCTTCCCAATGAATGATTATCTAGTCATTCATTGAATATGATACAGAAGATGAGGCTACATGTCAAGCCTCGTTGACATGAGGTAGTAGAATGTCTTTGCTCATGTTACAATGAGGAAGAGATACGTTGTATAGTTCAGGAGGGGGAACGTCGTATGACCTTTGCCACAGACCTCATTGTGAGAAACGCTAGAGGCTCCACCATTGCATTTGTAGAGATTAAAAATCTACAAGAACTCTCTCGTGATCTGGCCATAGGCATACGCCATGATCTAATTGAGTACGGCTGGATTCCGGCGCAAGCTCCCTACTTTCTACTCCTCTCGCAGGATGTTGGTTTTCTGTGGAAAGAGCCGAAGACCGACGATCTGGATCTGCCGCCCACCTATGAGTTTGCCATGACCAGTGTCGTAGACCGCTACTTAGATAAAGATCCAGGAAGAAGGTTGTATGAGGGAGAGCTAGAATGGCTTATACTGGAATGGTTACTCTCTCTAGCTGAAGAGCCACAACCAGAAGGAGAGGAACCTGAGCAAACACTCGCTCGTTCCGGCTTTAACGACTCAATTAAAGGGGCTGCTGTCTTGTTTGGAGATGCTGCGTGATTGTGTATGTCGAGTCGAATTTTGTTCTGGAGATCATGTATAACGAAGTTCTCTCTGGACTACCACTTATACAGAAAGAAGACCCGTATACACAGACTTAGAAAAACAAGCGAAGGTAGACTAGCAAGCACGCCAACGAGGGCAGCGTTATACTTTATTTTCATCCGTTTCAAGAACATAGTAACCCATTCATAGGGCATCCACCAGAGAGCAAAGGTAATAAGGAGACACACGACAATAATTACCACATAGATAAATGTCTGTCTACCAAGCCAGTGATAGATGAGTACACCTAGGATAGCAATTGGAATAACTATCGGCAGCGTCTTAACGGAGTCCCAAAACATTTCAGAAGGAAGTCTACGATGAAAAGGGCGTGACTTTCTCTCTATCCAGCTTGCACAGAGATAAACCGGCCCAGCAAAGATCATCCACCACATTCCGCCTGGAAAAGGAACTGATGATACTGATGGCGTAGAAACAAACAAACAGGCAGTTGCGCAAAGATAGAATATCCCGATAATGAGCATTTCTTTTGAATACTGGATATTATTTGCTCTTACAATGTGCTTCCTACCAGGAACACGAACGGAGATAGTAGGAAAATAATCTATACGTCTAGCGACTATTAATATCCGCAATATGATTGACTCTTTTGGGTCTAATAATGGAACTTCCAGTAATATTTTCTCATCTTCAAGTCGCCTAGTATAATCTAAATCCTGTGGAACTGTCTCGATTGCTTCGCAGGCAAGAATAGTTGCCCCGCGTTCGTATCCAATGTATAAAGGATTGGCTTCGGTAAGGTGACCGATTCTTTTCCTGAATTGTATAGTTTGAAGGTAACAAAAGTAAGATATTGTACTCTACTATCAGTAGGGTCAAGGTATATCTTTGCTAATAACTCTTTTACCTCTTCATCGGAAGGATTAACACGCTGTTGAGACAGTGTTTCATAGGTCAACGGTATCTGTACAGGTCGTCGCATTGCAAGCCATACACTCACACCACCGAGCAGAGGAGATACGCTAGTTGTGATGATAAATTGGAATGTTAAGTTACTGAGTAAACTCACCGCCTTCACTCCTCATGACGTATGATGGCTTCTGTGTATGGTTTGAACAGAGAGAGTTCATCTCTCTGCATCAATATGGTACATGTTACAGCGTGGTCTTGACCCACTACAACTTACGAATTTCGGAAATTATGTCATAAGCAAGTTCTAGAGAGGTTGCAGTTGTCTTGTCTAATCTTGAAAGCTTGTCTCTATAGTCTGCCTGGTTTCGGAACAGTCGCAGACGATTTAAATTCTCACCTATTTCTTTACGCCTCCTATCGCTACTGCTTAGGAATGCATTTTGAACTTCTGCATGAACCTGTCCACCTTCCGAAAGCACGATTTTTTCCTTATCACGCAAATAGTTTCTTGCTTTACAGAAAGCAGCATAATAGGCTCTACTAGTCGCAGAACGTAGCTCTGCTTCCTTACTTGAATGGATTATCCCTTGTTGATAGAGGTTACGCGCTAATGCAAGGTAATCAGACCATTCAAAGCTCATTGAAACTCCACGGTGATGCAAAGTTTTCCTTGTGCGCGATCTAGAGCATTTAACCACCAGTCTTCGTCAAGCTGCTTGAGCCTAGCGAAGGCTTCATTTGATGGAAGACTTGTAGCAATAAATGCTACTAGTTGCTCATCCGTAGTTGTTTCTGGGTCAGTATCGATTTCGAGGAAGACTTCTGAGCCTGGAAACAATTTCGCAATATGGAAACGTGCCTCCAGTAAGAGCAGAATAAGAAATTGTTTCGTTTCAAGAAATCCAAGAACTTTTTCCTTGTTGCTGAAGGAGTACACCGACTCAAGTCGCTGATGCTCGAAAGTGGAGAATGTTGCTCTGTGGTTAGGTAGATGCTTCTTACTGCTCAAAGGATCCATCGTCTGCGACTCTGACTCGAAGGAGTCAAGAAAATGCAGGAATTCTTCTATCCTTGCCTCATAGTCCTCTGGCAACGGTTTTGGTTTGATAATGGACGGTCCGGCAGTTGCCGTTCTCGCCATTGGGACAATGACAACCGAGGTGACAGGTGAGGAAGACGGCTGAAGTGTCAGTTTCAACTGGTGTGTGTTAGGGGTGACAAAAGGATTATTCATCTCCACTTGCCTCTTCTTTTTCTTCGCTGAGTTGTTGCAATTGCTTACGTAGTGCTGTTTGCTGATCATATTGACTTGCCATAAGAGCTAGGAATTTTTCCATTGTGTCGCGTGATAGGGCAAAACGGAAAACAGGTTGAGCTACAAGATGGCCTACTTCCGTTGCTGCTATGCCCTCTTCCTGATCTGGTGGCACGATGACGCCCAACGTAAAGAAAAACTCATCACTACCTGGACGAACATCCAACACATTCACATGATGTATAGGTAAGTGAGAAGCGTCAGCAGTCTTGATATTGAACGTCGTTGGTACGGGTTCCGAATTTGTGAGTCTCTCTTCTTGCATTGACATAGGGATTTGTCTTTCACCAAACACTCATTCAGAGTCAGCGCTATTATACACTATAATGATCTGTTTGGCTATGTAGATAAACATTCCGTTAGAGCGGTTCGTGTTGCTTTCTCGTGGGCATACTGCTACAATGCAGCAGAGCAACTACACATGCAATTGGGAGGAATGTACGTGACGGTGAATCAACAACCGACAACCAAAGATATAGAACGCTTACTCAAGCGCGGCGTGGCCCAGGTCGAGAAGGAAGTGGACCTGCGCCGTATGCTTGTTGAGGGGAATAAAGGTCAACCATTACGTGTCAAGCTGGGTGTGGACCCTACGCACTACGATTTGACGATTGGGCATGCCGTTGTCTTTCGCAAACTGCGCCAGTTTCAACGGCTAGGACACAAAACTGTGGTCATTATAGGCGACTGGACGGCGCGTCTGGGTGATCCGAGTGGGCGTGTGGAGGCACGTAAGCCTTTGAGCGAAGAGCAGGTCAAGGCTAATGCTGCCACCTATCTTGATCAGTTTTTTAGCATTGTGGACCGCGAACAGACTGAGGTGCGCTGGCAAAGTGAGTGGTTCGACACGTTCGGGCTGGGCGATGCTATTAAATTGCTGAGCTATAAGACGGTGGCGCAGATGTTGGAGCGCGACGATTTCGCCAATCGCTACAAGGGCGGTATCGAGATCAACTTGGCCGAGTTTATGTACCCGTTGTTGCAGGGCTATGACTCTGTTGCACTGAACGCCGATGTGGAAATCGGCGGTACCGATCAGACCTTTAATCTGCTGGTGGGACGCGAACTGCAGCCCATCTTTGGTCAAGCTCCGCAGCAGATTCTCACCATGAACTTGATCGTCGGGCTGGATGGTGTGAAGAAGATGGGCAAATCGTTGGAGAACTACATCGCCATCACTGCTCCGGCCAACGATATGTTCGGCAAACTGATGTCGCTACCCGATCATGCCATGCGCTCGTACTTCGAGGCGCTAACAGATGTGGACGAGCCTGAGCTTGCCGAGTTTGAGTGCAGGATGGCTGAGGGGACGCTCAATCCGCGCAATGTGAAGCTGCGTATGGCACGCGAGATTGTGAGCGAGTTCCACGATCCCTTAGCCGCACAGGCTGCTGAGGAGGCGTTTGTGCGCCAGTTCTCAGAGCGCCAGTTACCCACGGATATTCCCGTCTATGGCCTCACTGAGCCTAAAGGTATCGTTGATATCATCGTGGATGCTGGCCTAGCGAAGAGCAAGAACAATGCGCGGGAGTTGATCAGGCAGGGAGGAGTCTCGTTCTTTGCCAAGGGAGAGCACGATGAAGCGGCGAAGATTGATGATGTCGAGGCGAAAATAGAGCCTATCGAGGGGGCTATTATTAAGGTAGGGAAGCTGCGCTATCTCAAAATTAGTCAGCATTAAAAGGTAGGATAAGCACGATGCCACATGCAGCCATAGGTGTAATCGGTGGGAGCGGACTCTACCGCATGGAGGGCATGACCGACATTGAGGAAGTCAAGGTCCAAACGCCTTTCGGTGATCCAAGCGACGCCATTGGCATAGGAAAAGTAGCGGGCGTGTCGATGGCCTTTCTTCCTCGTCATGGCGGAGGGCATCGTATCAGCCCAAGCGAAATCCCTGTTCGTGCCAACATCTGGGCACTAAAAAGCTTGGGGGTTGAATGGATCATCTCGGTGAGCGCGGTGGGCAGCCTACGTGAGGAGATTGCGCCGCGTGACCTGATTATTCCCGATCAACTGTTTGACCGCACCAAGAGTCGCGTCAACAGTTTCTTTGAAGGTGGCATCGTAGTGCATTGTACATTTGCCAAGCCGTTCTGTCCCACGCTGAGCAAACTGCTCTTCGACTCGGCAAGCGCTCTTGGCGACGTGAAAGTTCACCAGGGCGCTACCTATGTGTGTATGGAAGGACCCCTTTTCTCGACAAAAGCAGAGTCAAATGTGTACCGCAAGCTAGGCATGGACATCATTGGTATGACAGCGCTGCCCGAGGCAAAGCTAGCGCGCGAAGCCGAACTATGCTACGCCACCATTGCCTGTGCCACCGACTACGACTGCTGGCACGAGTCTGAGGAAACCGTGACCGTCGAGATGGTGCTAGCCAACCTGAGCGCCAACATTCACAACGCGCAACGTATTCTGCAAAGCGTAGCGCAGAAGATTCCCGCTGATCGCTCTCATCTGTCGTGCGGCTGCACCCATGCCCTTGCAAGCGCAATCATAACGGACCGCAAACTGATTCCTGAAGTAACAAAAGAGAAATATAAGCTGCTTATTGGGAAGTATGTGTCGTAAGTTACATCATGAGATGGCGACATGGCGGCAGAGTGAACATCCTGTTGTGCGTAAATGCTCAAACGCACCATATAATCTTTCAATTGTATAAAAAGTGGAGGCAAGGTGAACGTCCTATTGTGCGTAG
>JAFAXQ010000054.1 GCA_019240835.1 Ktedonobacteraceae bacterium | reverse complement strand
CTTAAGGTATAGTGTGCAACGACTACCCACACTATATACCGAGATGTGTTTGATTACTATGAACTGTACCACAGAAACCTTGTTGACAAGCTCACAAGGGAGCTATTCAACAGCTTCTGTTATATCATAGCAAATCTCTTTAATAAGAGGAAACGACCGTATGAGCGGTGCTAAATCATGTTCCTATATGAGCTGATCAAGGGCTACCTGCAGTGTTTGTGGATGAGTAAGCACAGGAAAGATGTGCAAACCCGTTTCGCGACGTAATCGTGCCAGTGCAGAACTATCGCAGGGATTGGACATCGCCACAGTAAGCGTGCCGCGCTCACGCCCTAGCGGATAGCAGTGTAGCTCCTGGGCCAGTTTGGGGTTGACGAGTAGCTTTACTTTTGCAGGAGATAATTGTGGAATCAAGAGGAGATATGGCACACCCAGTTTTCGCGCTAATGCAGGTAGCTCAGTCTCTTGCATCTCATACTCTGCTCGTTTAGATGTGTCGGATGGTGTCTTTTCCATCTCAAAACTGAGACAGGCATCGCTAGCCGCTAGGATACAAGAGGAGATATCCTTGGAGGGAAATGGGTACGCGCTGTGCCCAATACTTACGTAACGTGGTTGTAGGGCCTCATCATCACTCACGTTGTGAACCTGCCAGAAGAGTGCATCCCGCAGACGTATCTGCACAGTCTTTCCCCCCTCTAGGTCGGCTCCAAGCAGAAGGAAGTAGCACGTATGCTCAACGAGCACTACCATGTCTGTTTTCCGCACTAGAGGACGCAAGTTAGTCAAATAATAGTCTACACTTCGCTCTGTCGACACGTAGCTATTTGCTTGCATCTTCCCTTCGGTTTCAAAGCAGAGGGTGATAGTCACAAGAGCGAACTGTACCATAGGCGGCGTGTCAACAATAGATTGTACCGTTGCTGCAAATCCCTCCACTGTTTCCAAGGATTTGTATATGTGTGCGCTTTGCGCGTGCTCTATAAGATGAGAAGTGGCTGCGCTGCCCATTGAAGCGTCTCCTTACAAGAGATAGTTCTGCCAGTTACTCTACCAACTCGTTAAGTATCGTACACTAATAAGGCTGGGAAGCATACAAGGAAATGGTTATGTTCTCGTTGAGACTTTGTACCCATGGTTAAAGAAGGGAAACATGTTCTGTTGTGTCTGGTATAATGAAGCTAGCAAATGTAGGAAATAACAGAAACCTTGTTCTACTTAGTACTCATTATTGACTTTGACAGATAATGTTAGAAGTATGACAATCTGTATAGAGCAGAACGGTGTCCTGTAAGGGTTTATATGCAACAGTTCAATTTGCCTCCTTCTTTAGATAATACGACACGCAATACTGGCAGCATACCTGCCATGCAACAGGAGCAACAGCATACAACCTCTTCCCCTACGGGGCAGGAGGCTGTCCAGGCAGTAGAGCGAGGACGCTTGCGCCAGGCCGTTATGCACGTGCGCATTCAGCATTTCTACTGTACACTGGAGGAGATGTTTGATCCCTCTTTGCGAGGGCAGTGTTTTGTCGTGGGCACGGGAACCGGACGGCCAAATGAACCTGGGCGTGTTATTGACGCCTCGCCCGCTGCAACACGTTTGGGCATAAGCCCCGGTATGGCTCTGCGTCGTGCCCATCGCATAGATGCCCGTACACGCTTTCTGTCCGCGTCTTATGACCGTTACCAGCCTTTCCTGCAGCAATTGTATGAGCACTATCGGACCTATTCGCGCATTATCGAGTCGAGACCCATTGCTGATGCTTTTATCGACCTGTGTGGGTGCGAAATCCCCTTCGACTCGCCCGTATCGCTAGCCGAGCGGCTGTGTGCAGAGATTGCGAAAATGGGTCTCACTGCCCTCGTTGGCATAGCTAACGGCAAGACAATTGCAGAGCTTGCTGCGCTCATGAGCCGCAAAGATGGACGACATGGCGTCTTCTATATCCCGCGTGGCCGCGAAGCAGCATTTGTGCAGACGCTCCCGCTCTCTCTCCTGTTGCAGTTGAGGTCGGTGGGGACCGATGCACCCAGCATGTTGGCGGAGCTTAGTGAGCAGCGAGAAGGGAAAGTTGCGCGACCATTTCAGGTCGAGGGCAGGAGCGAACATATAGATGCGGTTGCACTGGCCGAGCTGGTGGCACACCTGCGCGATTTTGGTATTACCACCTTTGCCCAAGTGGCTACCTTGACCGAAGAGGGATTACTGCGTCGCCTTGGACGATTAGGTGCGTGGGTCCACCAAGTCGCCCGTGGTGAAGATATAAGCTTGGTAGTGCCTGACGCTCCGCCGCTCAGTCAAAATGCGCGGGTTCGCTTTAATCACGCGGCAGATGCTAATGAAACCTGTGCTGCTATTCAGCGGCTCGCCGACTACCTAAGCGCACGTTTATGTGAGCAGCGTCTCAAGGGACAAGTTATTGCCCTCATACTGTGGCCTGATCGTATGCACAGCGAAACACATAAATTGCTAATGGACGAAGAGGATGAAGAAGTGGCTGTGAACCCCTCTGAAGAGACGATTGGCGGGCAGATGATTCTCTCACGTCATACCGACGAAGCCGATGTCATTGCTCATCATAGCTTAATGCTCTTTGCCCACTACCATCACACCACCTATCGCTATCTGCAGGTGCAACTGCGCATCGGTAACATTATTACCGCCGTTCCGTCCTATTATCTTCCTCCTACTCGCCCCCGAGGCAGGCTTACACGCAAGCTTTGATAGCAATGAACCGAATCTGATATCGTTTCTTGTAGCAGGCATTATTGAGCATATGAGGAAAGAAATTCTATGACAATCACTACATGTACCCTGGCCACATCCCCTGCTTGCTTGAGCGTCCCTGGCCCTCCTGCAATGCCCATTGTTGGCCCCAAAGGCAACGTCTTTCGTTTTATCAGCGATCCGGTTGGCCACACCAGCCATCTGTTCAAGACTTACGGCCCGATAGTTGCTTTGGCTGCTGGTGGAGGCACCAACTTCTACTCGCCGGAGCGTAACTGTCCCGGTACCGTGTTCATCTGTGGACCAGCTCTCATTCGTCAGGTCACGACACAGCACGAGATCTATTATAAGTATCCCTTGACCGCGACACTTTACCGTAAGAGAGAGACCGCGCCACGAACTGAGCCTCTGAAGCATGTCGGGGTCGGGCTTTTCGGTGTCAACAGTGATGAGCATCGCCAGCAACGCCGCCTGCTCATGCCTACCTTCCACAAAAAGCGCATTGAGGCCTACCGCGACGACATGGTGACCATCACCCAGCAGGAATTGGATCAGTGGCAGGATGGTGAGCAGCGCAACATCTGCAAAGCGATGCAGATGCTTACTATGCGCGTTGTCACCAAAACGCTCTTTGGTGAGGATATCGAGCAAAATGGCAGTGAAGCGGTACAGACATTGCAGGACGCCCTTATTCTATTGGCGTCACCGCTCACCACATTGTTGCCGTTCGATCTGCCGGGGCTACCCTACCACCATTTCCTTGACTTAGTCGGACGGTTTGACGGCCAGATGCGTGCCATCCTTGCGCGAAAGCGAGCGACAGGTGCCAATGGAAGGGACATGCTCTCAATGCTCATTCGAGCTCACGATGAAGAAAGTGGAGCTACCCTAAGCGAGGATGAGTTGCTTGGACATATCGGCGTATTCTTCGCTGCCGGGCATGAAACCAGTGCTAATGCCCTCACTTGGACGTTGTTTTTGCTCGCACAGCATCCCCAGGTGGCAGCAGACCTGCTCGATGAACTGCAGAGCGTGCTGTATGGCGAGGCACCGACTGTCGAGCAGTTGCAGCACTTGCCTCTGCTAGATCGGGTCGTCAAGGAGAGTATGCGTGTGCTACCACCTAGCCCGTTGCAATGGCGTGTCACCTCGCAAATGACTGAAATCGGCGGCTATGCCCTCCCAAGCGGAACTGAACTCATTATCAGCACCTACCAGACGCACCATATGCCCGAAATCTATCCCCAACCGAAGGTGTTTACTCCAGCGCGCTGGGAAGCAATCAGCCCCAGCGTCTTTGAGTACAATCCCTTTAGTGCTGGACCACGCATGTGTATTGGAGCGTCCTTTGCCATAATGGAGATAAAGATAGTGTTAGCGCTGCTCTTGCAGCGGTATCGTTTGCAATGTCTACCTCGACCATTGGTGAATCGTTTCGGTTTGATGATTATCACGCCCAAGGGTGGCTTGCCCATGATTGTTCAGAAGCAGGACCGCCAATTCGCCCACGGTGTTGGCGGGGTACGTGGCAATGTGCGCGAGATGGTGGAGTTGCCTATATAATCAACGCCTATTAGATCTCTGGCACCAACCTAAGTTCTTCTAGAGACTTCTAAGCCTTGCAGTACGTTATAACAGCAAAGCGTATGTCTTTCTATATCTCTTCGTGTCAGAGGTAATCAATGACTACAGGTCCACTAGATGTACCAGATGTACAAGACAGCAATCCTTCTGATGCCGTTCCTGCCCCTTCTATTCCTATGCCAACGAGATCGCGCTCCTGGTTTCTCTCTATGAGACTTTTACTGCTGCTCCTGTTAGGTATTGCTACACCCCTCCTAGTGACTACCAATTATGGTGCAAGTGCCTATACAACCTATATAACGCTGCGTACTCATGGGGCGAGCGGTATCCAGCATCTGTTGAATGTCAAAGCACTCTTTACAGGTACCACCGATTATGCCAGCAATGTAGTTGATAGCAACAAGTTGTTGCTTGCAGGAAAGGAGTTTGCGGCTGCACGCCAGGACTTTGAGCTGGTCCACTCGCTTATTGATCATGCTGTGGTCATCCAAACAGTTACGCAATTCTCGCAGCAGTATCGTTCCCAAGTAGTGACAGCAGATGCCGCAAGTCAGATAGGCATAGACGTTGCCACTATTGGTCAAGAGCTGACTGCTACCGCTACTGCCCTGGCCCCTGTATTACGCGGTCCACTCCTGCAAGATTCTGCTACTCCACTGCTGACATCTGCTCGTCTAGCAACGATTCGCTCCACTCTTAATACTATTCTGCCCCTGCTTGATGATATACAAGCGCAACGTCCCTTTCTTTCCGTGGACGCTTTACCTGTGAACGCCCATCAGCGTGAGCAAATAGTGCAACTGATGCAACTGTTGCCACAAGTTAGGACGGTGCTCGTACAGGGCCGAGACCTGCTTGATCCTCTCGGCTGGTTGCTCGGAGTGAACGGGCAGCGTACCTTCCTCGTGCAAACGATGGATCGTTCAGAGCTACGGCCTACGGGAGGGTTTACCGGGCAGTACGGTGAGCTACAAATAAAGAATGGGCGCGTTGCTCCTTTTACATTGAAGGATATTGCTCTGCTGGAGTATACCGATAGCAGCACTACGGCAGGTCAACTTGCACCTGAAGCCTATCGTTCCTGGTGGCCTTTCGCTAATTGGGGCTTACGTGACTCAAACCTCTCTGCCGATTTTCCCACCTCGGCGCGGCTCGCTATTGACCAATATCAAAGCGAAGTACACCGCAACGTTGACGGTATTATCGTCTTCACCCCTTTCTTAATCGCCCATATGCTGCAAGTGCTTGGCCCCATTACTCTTCCTACCTATCATGAGACGATTACCGCGCAAAATCTTGAGGCTCGGTTGCACTACTACCAACTGGATAATACCGGTATTCGCAAAGAAGAGATTATAGAACATATCCCCGACTCTCCTGACGCTCCGGCTATTGCACGCAAGCTCTTTACAGCGCTAGTGGCTCGCACGTTAATAGACCGTGTACGCCACGCCTCGCCTACACAACTGCTGGCACTAGGGCAACAGATGTTTTCTGATCTCAAAACGAAAGATGTACAAATCTATGTAAGCGATGCTCAACTCGAAGGATGGCTGATGCAACATGGCTATGCAGCACAGGTAGACCGCTCGGCTGCCCACGACGGACTATATGTGGTGCAGGCCAACGTGAGCGCCAGTAAGGCATCGCAGTATGTGCAGACAATTATTCACGATACCGTGAGCCTAGACGCAGGGGGAGGAGCGACACACGTCATGCAGCTACACTTGGTCTATAATCAAACCGGACCTGTCTACGGTCTCGACACCTATCGTGACTATGTGCGTATCTACGTTCCATCATCGGCGAAGTTTCTGTGGGGTGATGGCTTTGATAGTGGCACAGCGCTGTGTGGTGGCCCACTTGCCGCCTGTCCCCTAACTCATATATACCCGCATGATGAGCTACTTTGCCCTGCTGGTCAATATTTCGCTGGGGCTGCCGCGCCAATGCTCGATGATCCCTATGATGGGCAATGGCATCCTCTTGATACCGTTGGTCCGCCTACCAACTTCGCCAGTGACGAAACAGGCCGAGCCATGTTCGGCGGCTTCGTCATTGTACCCAAAAACTGTACTGCTACGTTGACACTCTCCTGGTATGTGCCGCCAGCATCTTATCATCCCTACAGTCTACTCGTGCAACGTCAAGCCGGCACGTTTCCAGAACTGGGCGTAACGATACTCTCCGCCCCTGACGCTTGCGGCACGCTCAATGCGCGGGCTGTGCATGTTGATCATATCTTAACGCAGGATGAAACTTTCTCTGCCGACACCTCCTCCAAGCCGCACGCGACACAGTGCTATGCGCAACCCGACGTCTGAGCAGGCTAGATGACGAGTAACAGCCATTACTTCTCTTACCACACTTTTAGATACAGAACCTAGCGAATTGAATGGGAAATTTGTGAGTGCCTTCATTCGCGCTCGTAAACCTACAAGAGCGTAGATGTTCGTTCTATTTGAGAAACCTACTCCATTATGATACTATTGGGACCGCAGCAGAACTGTTGCAAAGTCGAGAATAACATGGAACGGCGCAACGTATATAGCAGGGGCGACCACAAGGGTCGCCCTAGCCCTTGTGGTCGTCATACCTTCCAGCCACTTTGTAACAGCCTGTGGGAGCGCAGTGGACCAAGCGTCAGATGGATGGGAGTCATGCTAGAATGCCTTCTTCAGTAGATTTCTCTATATTTCTTAGCCAGTTCTTTGAGCTATTTACTACTAAAAGTTTCAGGGGTGGCAACTATCTTCAATACCTCAATCGGCCAAATGAGCAACGTAGCGGGGATGAGGCTGCTATCGTGGACACTGCTATCGTTGGGCCATTGTTAGGATTGTTGAGCTTCTCACCAGCGGAGAGAGTGTATAACCAACAACGTCAGAACGGGCGGCCCGGTTTTGCTCCTAGCGGCGCACTGTATGGCACATGTTTTATAGTTGAGAATAAAAGTACTTCCCTCCCCCTTAGCTTTGATCTAAACGATCCTGACAGCCATCTCTCACAACTTATTGGCTATATGCGCTCGACAGGTGTCTATCTCGGCTGGCTCACGAACGGAAAACAATTAACACTTTGGCAACTGGATCATCTACAAAACCCAACATGTATAAGCGACCTGGATATCCCTGCTGCAATCCTTGATTGGCAGCGCAACGCTTCCACACTATCCCCATCATTTGAGAGGTCCCTCTACGATTTGTTTGATCTTTGCCGCAAGGAATCCTTTGCTGACATACAGCGCCTAGAACGAGAAATTGCTACAAGTTTTGAGGAATGGCATCACAAAGCACTGCCCTTAGGTATAGGAAGCGGCAATGAAGCTATTCTCGTTGCAACCCTACAATCCCTGGTAATGGAGTTACAAGGCGACGCACGGCGTATACTCGACAATCATTTGGGGCGTTATGCTGAGTACGCAGACAAGGTAAATCGTTTGACTGATGATTCTTTTGAGCTTGCCAGTCAGCAACTTAAAGAGCTACGCAGCAAAGTTATATCCATCCTCATCAACAGTTTTCAAGTCATCTGGGGGCTAGAGCCAGAGGATGTGGTGCAGATTGAAGACATATTAGTGAAGCTAGAGCAGGACGTCAGGGCCTTTACCAGTCCAAAAGAGGTTGTGGCTGCCATACTCGCTGTAATCAATGCCGCTCGGCGACGCAAATATGTAGCGAAGCCGAAATCTGCACAGCCTATGCCAAATCTTGATGATATCCCTGTGCTACGTGAGGTCTTACAGATCTATAGTGAAAAGACGTTCGCATGGCATCAACGACGCGCAATTTTAAACCATGATTATCAAGTTGATCGTGGTGTCTATGAAGATTATAATGACTGGGTGTCGCTTGTGAGAGAGACAACGTTGGGCGGCTTGGACGAAGAGCAACGCAGAGACGAGTTTGCACTACAGGCGGCATACGTTGTCTTTATTCGGCTCCTTCTCATCCGCGTCTGTGAAGACAAGGGCGTTTTCCCGCATCGCTTCATTTCTGATGGTGGCATCAAACACTGGCAAGAAGAGATTGAGCGATACTTCATCTTCGCACGGGGCAATCCTTATGAGCCACTATTAGATATGGCATACAAAAACGCACAAAATATCTATGCTCACTTCTTTACTGGACGCGAACTCTTCAACTGGTATCATTTGGATTGTCAGCGCTTTGTCATGGCCCTTCATAGGTTAAGCCGCTTTGACTTCGCAGAGGTCGATTCAGATATCATAGGCACCATTTACAATACCTATGTGAGCCGCAAGGAAAAACGTGACAAAGGACAATATTACACACCCCCTCAGATTATTCGCTATATACTGGATACAGTTGGCTACAGTGGTAAAAACGTTATTGGCTTTAACAAACGCTTGATTGACCCAGCATGTGGTAGTGGTTCGTTCTTGGTTGAAGCTGCTAAGAGGCTCGTGTCTGCATACAAGGGGGCAGCAGAGCGCATTGAGGATCCTGTAGCATTATTAGGTCGCATAAAAGATAATCTCTTCGGCTTTGATCTCAATCCTTTTACCTGCTACCTAGCAGAGGTAAACCTACTTATTCAGGTCATGGATATTATCAAGCTGGCCCACGAGAGAAAACAACAGCCTGAACTGCAGCGTTTTCATATCTACAACGTGGATGCCCTCACTCCACCGACAGGCATGCTTTACTATTCTTATTTCAACACACTGCTAGCAGAAGAAAACGACCAAGTTGATCAGATTAAAAGTCGCAAACCTGATACTCCTTACGAACTTGGTTTTGCCTTTGTAGTGGCTAATCCTCCTTATGGTGCTTCCCTCAGTGATGACTACAAAGTGATGCTACGTGAGAACTGGGCGGATGTCTTCTATGGGCAGCCCGATACCTATACATTCTTTCTGAAACTAGGAGTAAATTTGCTGGCGAAAAATGGCAGGCTTGGCTTTATCACACCTAATACCTATCTGATGGGCAAAAACACAGCAAACTTACGCGGTAAAATTCTCACCACTTGTCGCATTGAACAAATTGTTGATTTACCGCAGGGTATATGGAGTGACGCCAACGTGGATTGTGTACTCCTCTTCTTAGCAGCTGAAGCTGATGAAGTAAAGCGTAGGACGCAGCAGGTACAGATTAATCTGTTAGGATTGCACGATACGCTTGAGAAACTCTTCAGTAAAGAATGGATTGAGACATTGGTGCAGCAACAAGCGGGTTGGATAGATGATGCAAAGTACGAAATTACCATCCGCAACGACGATTTGCTGGAACGAATTGAAAATGCGTGTCGTGTCTTTATCGATGAGGGGCCTGTTACAAAGACTTTAAGACTCAATGACATCACAGAGAGCACGCAGGGAATAATTCCGTATGTAACGCAAGAAGGGGGAAAGGCCAATCTTTATATCAAACCTCGTCGAGAAGTTCCACCTACAGAAACTGATTGGAAGCCATTATTAGATGGTAGTGCGTTCGTTGGACGGTATGAGTTGCGATGGGGTAATAAGCAACCATATTTGAAATATAGTAAATCGTTGGGTCGACCACGAGAAGCTAAATTCTTCGAGTCAGCCAAATTACTTGTACAGTACATGAGAAATCGTGCGTTAAAGCGACGTCTGGTTGCAACCTTTGATGATCAAAAATTTTACAATCGTCACAATTTCAGCAACATTATTGCAAAGGATGCACAGTACGATCTCAAGTATATCCTTGCCCTTTTCAACTCTTCACTGTTGAATTATTGGTTTGCACGCAAGTTTGATAACGTAAATATCAATCCATCCTACTTCCGTCAATTACCTATTTGTCCTGCTCCTCCTCCTGTACAAGCAACTTTTGTGACACTAGTAGACGATATCCAGGCAACACACGCTGAACTAAACACATTAAGAGCACGGGGCTACATTATCAGGCAAAGACGCGATAGCACAACACTCATCGACGTGCCCTACGACATCCTTCTGAACGATCTTCAGCAAGCTGATCACAACTTCCCCGTGTTGACTCTCTATGATGCGAAGTCAGTAGGCATGTTTAGCATCCCTGATCGTTGTAGTCTGCAAGCAACTATAAGCAGAAACATCTACATCCCAGAAAAATATCCCACTAGCCTCGTATTGCGCCTTAATAAACTGTGGTTTGAGGTACCCGACGAGCATATACGGCGCTACCTGCTTGGCTACCTCAAGCGTCCACGATGGCAAGGGAAAACATGGGACGACATCAAGAATAACGCACTCATTCCTGCTGATACCGATGCGTTGCAAGTCTTTTTTACTGCTGAAGCGCAGAAGCAACACCACATTGTCACCATTCTTGATGAGATCAGGCGCATTGACGCAGAAATTGACGAGCGCGTACTCGATTTGTATGGTATTACCAATGCGGCAGATAGGCAACGCATTCTAGGTAATGCACCGCTAGAAGATGATGAGCAGGTCAACGATAACCAGACGAGTAGGCAATCCGAAGACGAATGCTAATCAGGTTGCCAGTGCTGCCTGCGATAGATCTCTAGCGTATGTTGATTGCCAGGCACGTAGCTTACCATAGAGCAGGCGGAGATGCCAGTAAAGACGGTGGTAGCGGTGCGCAGAGTGAGACGCCCCAGTTGACTGTGCTGTACTTGGAAGACGAAAGATGGGGCAGGCTTCCCAGTAGGGGAACAGGAAGCAGCAATACGTCGGAAATCAGGGAGATCGCGCAACTGTTTCCACAGCGTTTTGTATTCGGGTAAGTGGGTCGATTTGCGTGTGTTATATTGAAAATCAGTTACCAGGCGGTGTGCCAGATTTTCCCAGTCAAGAAAGCGATGGCGCAGTCGTGGGTCGAATATTTGCTCTAGGAGATGACGCTTCTCACCTTCTAAGATTTCATCATGCACTTCAAACAGTTCTGTCGCCGCATTGTTCCACGAGTGTAGAAACCACAAGCGATCCAGCGAATGGGCCGGATAGGACGTGTTGTGTACAAGCAAGCCCGCTAACTTCCCGAAGTCAAGTAGCGTGCTCTCGGCTTGCTCAGTATCAATCAACTGCCCCGTGAGCCTCGTGTAAGCAGCATAGAGCATTGCCATCTCTTCGCTGTGCAGCCCTAGCGCGTGCGCAATACTATGCGCAACATGCGGCGAAGGATTAGCACGCTGCCCACTCTCTAAGTGATAGATGTAGGTACGCGAGAGTTGCGTAGCCTGAGCAAGCTGTCCCTGTGACATACCGCGTTGCTGGCGAAACGTCGTTATGAGCTGTGCAAAATCTGAGTGCTTGTTCGGAACCATTTCGTGCTCGTTCTGCCTAGGCCATCGTCATGCTCTCCTCAGTAAAAAAAGGCTACACAATACTATACCAAAAATGAGCAAGGGGACTGGGCGACCCAGATCCTCTTTATACCACAAGAACACAGCAGAAAAACAGCCTCCTCTTCAGGAGGGGAACCTATACTCCTGGGATTGCCTTCCTGCTTGGGGAGTCGTCCTATACGTGCTGGGAGAAGTCTCAGGAGGCGTCAAACGGGTCCGCCTAGCTGCGGGACTCGCTCCTCCATACTTGCTAGGAGAAGTCTCAGAAACCGTCGAGTGTGTCCATCCAAACGACATTCCCTGCATTTCTGCGACGAGAGGATCAAGATAGCTTCTCTCAAAAGGTAGAATTGGTTGCTGCTGGAACTTGCGTGCCTGTCGAATAATCGTAACATAATTAGCCACAGCTTGCTCAACGCGCTTGAGTTGTTGTTCTGCTTGTACTGCCCGCTGGTGACGTACCAGCAGCGTATTCAGGGCACGCGAGATTTGCCAAAGCAGATTGTCTTCTGACAGCGGAGCGCGCGCTCCATAGTTGCCATTTGCCACAGCCACATGCGTTTCCAGAATTTGCTGAACGCCTTGTTGCAGTGCAGCGCTCTGTTCAGCCAGCGCATGCTCAAGCTTCGCAATAGCTTCTGCGCGGCTAGCACGCCCAATCGCGGTTGTCAAATGTTGGGCCAAGATATAGCTAACGCCTCCTACTAGGAACAAAGTCCCGATAGGCCGCGCAACAATAATCGGCAAACGCGTACTCAGATCGTAGTTGAGCGCGGCTGTATGTGGCATGGTGAAGAGTGTAATGAGGAACACTGCAATAGACGCCACAGTGACGAGAAAGACGCTACGGGGGGGCAGTAACGAAACCGCCAACAGATCGGCAATAACATACATATCGTATGCCTGGAGGGTCGTTTCATCAAAAGGGACGGTGGAGAAAATTGCTAGCGTTAACGCGGTGAAACCAGCAGATATAACTAGTATGCCAGCGGCCAAGGTGAGTCCTTTGCGATTTAGGACCAGCGCAAAGATGCAGGGACCAACCAGTCCCAAGTCCAGCCAAAAATGGCTGCGATACGGAGAGAAATAAAGGGCTGGCAGCAGTGCAACCACCATAGTTGTGAAAAAAAAGAGCACGTTACTAGTGAGTTGCGACTTACGTACAGCTTCGCGTTGGGCAAAGCTCGCGCTAGCTGGGACGTCGGGGAGAGCGGTGAGTGTCAGCCATTTCTGTAGCAGGCGACTCCTCTTGTTTACCTGTAGTGATTCCTCTGAGAAATCAGTAGGTAGTGGGTAATGAGGTACGTTTGTCATCGATGGAAAGATCCTCCCTAAGAAAAAATCTAATGAACAGGAAAGCCCTTGCTCTTTTTCCCCTCCTGCCACGCAAAAGGAGTTTCGTACAAGAAACAGTATGAAACTTTTTGACTTTCTTTAACAAGTTACGCTATAAGATACGCCAAAAGTACTAGATAATTGAAAACTGGTTCTTTAGCAAGCAAATGCTGTTACAATGATAACAGATGCTAGGGGTTTTTCCCACCGTCTAACCCTTTTGTGCTAGATAAATTGATGGTTTCAGTCTCAGTAACGAAGCTCAAAGGCTGAAAACAATCTTGACAATGCAAAATAGTAATGATATACATTAAATAGGTAATTGTCCGAACGATTGCTATTATCAGGAAATCATCCCTCCATTTGTAATATGTTCATAACACGTATTTTATTAACTTATCTCCTTACTGCACGTAGCAGGAAGAATCTTATAGTGCATCCAATGCGGCTTAGTCGACAGTCTGTTGCTCATATTCTCTATGATCTTTCGCATGAACATTGCTTGGTTGTCCACAAGTTCACATCGGGACCTCTGTCTCTGAGAACTCCTGCCTTTCAGGCACATAGTTATATATGAGGCAATGCTCGATGAAAGAGGGGTCGAATGAACCATACCATTTCACCTATTTCTAGAGAGCCGATTGCCATTATCGGTATAGGGTGTCGTTTCCCTGGAAATGTCTCTACTCCTCAGGCTTTTTGGAATCTGCTCATCACGGGCACAGATGCCATTGGCGATATTCCAGCAGATCGCTGGGATATTGAGCGATACTACCATCCCAATGCGGCACAGCCGGGAAAGATGTATACACTGCGGGGGGGTTTCCTGGAAGCATTTGACCGCTTCGATGCCCCTTTCTTTGGCATTTCCCCTGTGGAGGCAGAGCAGATGGACCCGCAGCAACGTCTCTTGTTGGAAGTCAGTTGGGAAGCATTGGAAGATGCTGGGCTGGTGCCACAACAACTAGCAGGGACGCAGATGGGCGTCTTTATTGGGATTTGCTCAATTGACGCGAAACGTTGGCAAGACGTTGCTGCTCTGAATGTCTATAGCAATACGGGTATGACATCCAGCATTGCTGCTAATCGCATTTCTTATTGCTTCGATTTGCGTGGGCCCAGTTTAAGTGTGGATACTGCATGTTCCTCTTCTTTGGTAGGGGTGCATCTGGCCTGTGAAAGCATCTGGAAAGGGGAGTGTCAGCTTGCGCTTGTTGGTGGCGTAAATGTTATCCTGGACCCAAATCTGACCATTGGTTTCTGTAAAGCGCAGATGCTTTCTCGTCATGGTCAATGTCGCGCTTTTGACGCGGACGCCGATGGCTTTGTGCGCAGTGAAGGGGCCGGTGTGGTCGTGCTCAAACCCTTGTCACAAGCACTGCAAGACGGAGATTCCGTGTACGCGCTCCTTCTCGCCAGCGGCATCAACCAAGATGGCAAAACACCTGGCATCACACAACCCAATTGTGTGGCACAAGAGACACTCCTCCGACAGATCTACCGCCAAGCGGGTATCTCTCCTCACCAAGTCCAGTATATCGAAACACATGGTCCCGGCACCCCAGTAGGCGATACTGTTGAAGCTCAGGCGCTGGGAAATGTACTCGGTAAGGATCGAGAGGAGGGGAAATGGTTGCGTATAGGATCAGTGAAAACCAATATTGGGCACTTAGAAGGCGCTTCTGGCATGGCAAGTCTGATCAAAACTGCTCTGGTGCTCAAACATCACCAGATTCCGCCCAACCTGCATTTTCAGACACCCAATCCAAACATTCCCTTCGAAGAACTGCATCTCAAAGTGCCACAGGCTACAGAAGTGTTGCCAACCCACGGTTCTCCTCCCATTGTCGGTGTCAATAACTTTGGTTTTGGTGGCACGAATGCTCATGTTGTCCTGCAAGCCTTCCAGCCTCCTACAGCACAGACGCAACAAAATGTTGCTGTCTTGCCCTACCTGCTTCCTCTTTCTGCACGCAGTCCCGAAGCATTACGTATATTGGCGCGCTCCTACCGAGAGATGGCATGCTCCGACGCTCCACCCCCACTTCGCGACCTGTGCTATACGGCGAGCGTACGCAGAGAGCATCATCCTTATCGTCTGGCCCTGATGATCCAGTCATACGAAGATTTGATCGAGAAGCTGAAGGCGTTTCTGGCCGGGGAAAGCCGTCCTGGCATCACGTCTCACCATCAGTCTGGCAGTGCTCCTCACATCGCATTCGTTTTTTCTGGCAATGGTTCTCAATGGTGGGCAATGGGAAGGCAGTTGATAGAACAGGAACCATGTTTTCGGGAGGCCGTTGTTCGCTGTGATCGCTCACTCCAACCCTATACAGGGTGGTCCCTGCTGCATGAACTGCTAGCAGATGTGAACCATTCACGCATGCAGCAATCAGAGATTGCTCAGCCTGCACTTTTCGCACTCCAGGTCGCGTTGGCCTCCTTATGGCAATCCTGGGGCATTGAACCACAAGCTATCATTGGTCATAGTGTCGGTGAGATCACTGCTGCTTATGTTGCTGGCGTGCTGAACTTTGAAGATGCTATTCAGGTAGTTTTTCATAGAAGCCGACTGCAAGGATTGACCACTAGACAGGGAGCCGTGCTGGCTGTTGGTCTTCCGCCAAAAGAAGCATTGGAGATCATCGCTCCCTTTGAGGGACGTGTTTCACTTGCTTCCATCAACTCACCTCGCTCCGTGGCGCTCTCAGGTGTCGAAGCCGTCCTAGAACAGATCATGATAGACCTGGAAGAAAGAGAGATATTCTGCCGCCGTGTAGTTATGGACTTTGCCGCTCATAGCCACTTTATGGACCCTATCCAGGAGAAGCTACTATCCTCACTTCAGGATGTACACCCACAAACTAGCAGACTCCCGTTTGTGTCTACCGTTACGGGCCAGCACCTGACGGGGCTAGAATGCAATGCGCACTACTGGTGGGAGAATATTCGCCGCCCAGTACAATTTGCGGCAGGTATACAGCGCTTGGTAGCTGATGGAACCACAGTATTTCTTGAGATTGGGCCACACCCTGTCCTATCCGCGTATATAGCAGAGGGCCTTGCGGAAGCCGACAAACAGGCAACAGTCCTTCCCTCACTGCGGCGCAAAGAAGATGAGCGCACTGTCCTATTGAACTCACTGGGCGTTCTCTTTGCCCAAGGGTGCCCAGTTGTGTGGCAGAAAATTGCAGAAGGTGGGAAGCATGTCACGTTGCCTCGCTATCCCTGGCAACACGACGTGCGCTACTGGGAAGGGCCTAAAGATGAACGCTTCTGGAATGCTCCCAGAGGGATGCCGAGTCACTCTCGGTCTACACACCCTTTACTTGGCTCTAGGCAACTAGCAGCAGATACCATCTGGGAAAATATCTTGGATATGAACCGACTCCCCTATCTAGCAGAACACCGCGTGCATGACACCGTTATCGTTCCAGGCGTTGGCTACGTTGAAATGGTCCTGGCTGCTGCCTTCGAACTCTTTGAGGAGGAATCCTGCGAGATTGAGCACCTAGAGATTCACAAACCATTGTTTCTCAACCAGGATCGGACGTATCTACTCCAGACTATCGTTGCAGCAGAAGACCACGCCATACGCATCTATAGCCAGCAACAAGATGAGGCCATGGGATGGAGATTGCATGCCAATGGATATCTTGCTCCCTTTTCGCATCCCCTAGTTGTTTCCCAGATAGATGTAGAGAATATACGCAAACGGTGTAGGCGAGCTATTTCTTGCTCAGACTTCTACCAGGAGCTCGCGCTGCACGGGTTAGACTACGGCCCCCAATTTCAGTGTGTCGAGAGTATCTCTATAGGAGAAAACGAAGCAGTAGGTGTGGTGCGTTGGCCAGAAAAGAGTGAAGGCTACCACTTCCACCCGATTCCTCTTGATTGTTGTATTCAAATATTCCTGGCTGCTATTTGGGACAGGAGCAAAGAGCAGCCAGGTCAGACCTATCTACCAGTAGGAATAGAACGTGTCCGCTTCTATCACTCTCCTTCTCCCCAGACTCTGCTCTACAGCTATGCGTACGTGATCAGGCAAGGGTCAGACTACTACAAGTTGAATTATGTAATCCTAAATGAGCAGGGGAGGGTGATGATGGAACTCAATGGCTTCCGTGTGCAGGTCGCGAGGTTTACTCAGGGAACTCAGAGCAAGCAAGACGATAGTTGTCTCTACGAATCTCGCTGGTTCCTACAGCCAGGATTTTCACAATCGCGCACTGCTGGTCACCTTCCTTCCCCTACACAGCTTGTCAGCACGCTGCAACCAGTTATCAAGCAAGTACAGCGGGAAGTATCGGCAATATCATATGCTCGACGGGGGCAACCACTACTGAAGCACCTGAGTTCAGCTTACATTATGGCAGCATTACGGCAGCTTGGATGTAAACTTGAGCTGGGAGAGAGCTTTCAGGTAGCCACGTTGCGGCAGCGATTAGGGATTGAAGCAGACTATGACCACCTGCTTTTCCTCTGGTGTCTACTCCTCAAAGAAGAGGGAATTCTCGAATCGGCGAGCAAGGAGATACCCAAGCCTGTCGATGACGTATGGGTTGTATGTGGGACGCATACGACCGATCCAGAAGTGATTGTACACAAAGTCCAGCGTGAGTGTCCAGACTACCACGCAGAGTTGATATTGCTGATGAACTTCGGCGGCAATCTGCCAGCCATCCTCACTGGTAAGATTGATCCTTTATCTCTCATTTTCTCAGATGAAACCTATGGGACAACCGAACAACTCTATGAGACTGCGCTCCCGTCAAGGAGTGCTAACAAGCTGCTCCAAGAAGCACTCAAAGAGATCATAGATCACCTCCCACCCACAAGCACGCTACGTATCCTGGAAATTGGTGCTGGGACGGGAGGATCAACATCCTATCTGTTACCCCTGCTACCACCAGATCGGACTGAGTATGTCTTTACTGATATCTCAGAAACACTCCTACGCAGGGCTAGGCACAAATTCCGCGACTACTCCTTTGTTCGCTATCAGATACTTGATATTGAGCACGCTCCGTGGGAACAGGGCTTTGAGGAACATACCTTTGATCTGATCATTGCCGCAAATGTCTTGCACGCCACCCGTAATCTGCATGAGACGCTGGACCATACACACCGACTGCTAGCCTCGCAGGGCTTGCTCTGCTTGGTAGAGGTCACCGATCCGCTCACTCCCACAATGCTACTGGGCTTCAGCCTACTCAAGAGCTACTGGTCCTTGCTGGATAAGAATCTGCGCCCAGTCCAACCGCTCCTGTGCGCACAACAATGGGTGTGCCTGCTGACAGAAATGGGTTTCAGTGAGACGGCCATTCTTACAGAGAAGCAAGATGCAGGGGAGCCTAGCTTAGCCATCGTTCTTGCTCGACGCACTCAGATGGTACAGCAGGATAAAGCTGTGCAGGCAACTCCTTCAGCAAGGGCAGGCACCTGGCTTGTTTTTGCTGATGATACTGGTGTTGCCGGGCAACTGCACCAACACCCCACGCTAGCTGCTCGACAGATCATACTGGTGAGCAAGGGAGAGCGTTATCAGCATCTTACTACCGACCAGTTCGTCCTTCGTCCCCACCATCGGGATGATATGCGACAGTTGTTCGAGACCCTGCGTGCCGAAGAGGTTACCTACGAGCAGATTGTCTATCTGTGGGGACTGGACAGAGCAAAGGAACATATGAGCGTGACTGATCTGAACAAAGCATTGGAGGTCGGGTGTCTGAGTGCCCTGTTGCTAGTGCAGGAACTGCTCACAGCACAAAGCCATCCTTGGCCGCAGCTCTGGATTGTCACCAGTGGTGCTCAGACGCCCTTTGAAACAGAGCAGCAGGTCTCGATCCAGCAGGCTCCGCTCTACGGATTGGGCCGCGTGATCGGCAATGAATGCCCGCAGTTGCGCTGTCGTTTGATTGATCTGGGTGTGCCTCATGAGGTGAATGGGCTTCTGACCTACGATCCAGCAGAGATAAGTTCTCTGTGCGAAGAAGTATCGCAGCCGCAGGGGACAGAGCCAGAGGTGCTCTTGCGTGGCCAGACCAAGTTGGTCAATCGCATCGTGGGTAGCCCAGCGACGCGTTTTGGACAGTACACCGCACCAATGGTAGGCCACCAGTCCTCGTTGCGCCTAGAAATGACGGCTCCAGGTGTGCTAGAGAACCTGTTCTGGCGTGAAATAGCGCGCAGAGAACCACAGCCGGGAGAAATCGAGATCGCTGTGGCTGTGACAGGACTCAACTTCAAAGACGTAATGCTGGCTCTCGGGCTGATCAGCGGTGAGGCACTCGACCGTGGCTATAGTCAAGGTTTCATGCTAGGAGCAGAATGCGCGGGAAGAGTTGTGGCCCTTGGCGAAGGAGTGATTGACTTTCAGCTAGGCGATGAGGTCTTGGCTCGTGGTTGTCATTGCTTCAGTCCCTTCGTGACGACTGATGCCCGGTTTGTCATACACAAACCCGCTCATATCAGTCATGAAGAGGGAGCTACGCTCCTCCTTGCCTTTCTGACCGCACACTATTCTCTACATATCCAGGGGCGGGTGCACAAAGGGGAACGAGTGCTCATTCACGGTGCTGCTGGAGGGGTTGGTCTGGCTGCCATTCAGGTCGTTCAGTGGGCAGGAGGGGAAGTGTTCGCTACTGCCGGAAGTGAGCAAAAACGGGCTTACCTTCGCTCTCTGGGGGTGCAACATGTGCTAGACTCACGCTCGCTAGCCTTTGCTGACGAGATTATGCAACTTACCAATGGCGAGGGTGTCGACATCGTGCTGAATTCTTTGGCAGGAGAAGCAGCAGAAAAAAGCCTGAGCCTCTTGCGTCCCTTTGGACGTTTCCTGGAGATTGGCAAGCGGGATGCCTTAGACAACAGAAGCTTAAGATTGCGACCTTTTGAGCACTGCCTGTCCTATACAGTCATCGATATTGATCAGGTGTGTGGCAAGTATCCGGGCTTGGTCAAGCAAGTGCTTCAGGAACTGACACAACTCTTCGAGAAAGGGATCTATCGGCCACTGCCGTATCGCCTGTTTTTAGCCCCACAGGTGGTGGATGCCTTCCGCTACATGCAGCAAGCGCGGCACATCGGCAAAGTGGTGGTCACTATGCAGCCCGGGGTTGCGTCTGTGAGCCAGCATGTGGAGCAACAAGCATACACCTTTCGACCGGATGCGTCCTACCTGATTACAGGTGGAGTAAGCGGCTTTGGTTTAGCCGTCGCCCAGTGGATAGTCGAGCGGGGAGGGCGATATCTGGTGCTGGTCAATCGCAGTGGCGCGGTTCCTCAGGAGAGTAGCCAAGCCATTGCGGCGATGAGGGATGCCGGTGCTCAGGTGCTGGTTGTAGGAGCCGATGTGACACAGGAACAGGAAGTTGCGCGCTTATTTGAGCGCGTGTGCGCAACCATGCCACCCCTGCGTGGCGTTTTTCACGGGGCTATGATTCTGCAAGATGCACCACTCTCACAGCTTGATGAGCAATCTATGAAGCGGGTGGTGGAACCCAAGATGCTGGGTGCCTGGAATCTTCATGTGCAGACAAGAGAGCTATCCTTAGACATGTTTGTGCTCTTCTCTTCTTTCTCTTCGCTGATAGGAATGGTGGGGCAAGGCAATTATGTCGCTGGAAATGCGTTTCTAGAAGCTCTTGCTTGCTATCGACGAGCGAGAGGACTTCCTGTCTTAACAATCGAGTGGGGACCATTGGCACGCTTTGGTTATGTGGCTCGCCATGCGGAGGCGCAAGACTCTTTGGCACGCCGAAGGGTAAAGGGTCTCTCGCCTGAGCAGGCCTTGCGCATCCTAGGCAGGTTGCTTCAGGAACGTCGCTCCCTTGTAACAGCCGTAGACATAGATTGGAAAAAGTCCGCGATGACCATGTCGCCTTCATTCCAGACTAGGTTGGGGCTGATACTTAGACAGGAGGAAGAGGACGAAAAGCAGGAGCGAGCATCTCAGCAGGATTTCCACACCTCGCTGTTGCAGGCAACACCCCAGGATCGTTTGACCCTGGTCCAGGAACACATTCTGCAAGTGTTGAGCACCATTCTCGCCTCACCTGTTTCCAGCATTGATCCCCAAGCAGATGCAGACTTTGACCTGGATTCGCTGATGGCACTGGAACTGCACAATAGCATTCAGCAAGATTTTGGAGTGGATCTGCCCACGATGAAGATTCTCCGTGCTCGTAGCGTTGCCAGTCTAAGCGCTTCGATTGTAGAACTTTTGATGGAGAAGGTATCAAAATGAGCACCTATATCGTCACAGGTGGCACAGGATTCGTTGGTGCAGCGCTTATTCTGGAGCTATTACAGCAGACGGATGCCGACCTACTCTGTCTTGTTCGACTTGGAAAAGAAGATGTCGACACTCGGCTCTATAACGCACTACGTCTGACCGCATTGGCGCATGGCTATGACAGGCGTATACTTGCTCTGGCTCAGCAACGATGTAACGCTTTGGAAGCAGATATGGACATGTACTGCTGCGGGTGTCATCCAAGTAAAGCGCTAGGCTCTATTGCGCAGTTCTGGCATTGTGCCGCTTCTTTAAGGTATCAGGACGAGTATCAGGAGGAAATTTATCGCACGAATGTAATGGGAACACACAATGCTCTGGAGTTGGCAAAGCGCCTCAAGGTAGAAAGCTTTAATTATCTCAGCACAGTCGCTGTGGAAGGAAAAAGGACCGGGCTGCTGCTTGAAAATATCTATGAAGAAGATCAGACTCCCAACCATTATTCACGCAGTAAGCTTCAGGCAGAGCTTCTGGTTGCGCGCACAACTGAGATGCGGATACGGGTTTTCAGACCTAGTGGTGTGATTAGCCATAGTCGGACCTATACCGATGGCATCTTTACTGGAATCCTATATGTGATGGCGCGCAAACTCTTGATGCTCAAAGAGAGCATGGCTCGCTTGCAGGTGGGGTACTTAACTACAGAAGCTCCGCGTCTGCGTGGTGATCCTGCAATTACCGTAAATCTGATCCCTGTGGATATGGTGGCACAACAAGCTGTGCGCATTGCCTTCTCATCGTCATCAGCTTCCGTGTTTCATTTGACCAACTCGACCTCTCCGACGTTGGGTGCTTTTCTTCCTCCGTTCTGGCACGGACTAGGGATTCACAAGCCAATCCTGGTCCCGTCAAAAGAGGCATTTACAACTTTTGATCATCAATTGGACGAGGCCATGGAATTTTACACTCCCTACCTGCTTGGAGAGAGAGTGTTTGATCGCAGCAACAGTAACGCTGCTCTTGGCGATGAACATGCAGGCGATTTTCCCATGGATGAAAAAATTATCAAGCGCTACGTTGCAAGCTGGTGTAAGGCTATCTTGGAACCCAGGCGCGTTCGAGCAAGGGAAGGATGTACTGTACATGCAGATTGTGCAGCAAGAATATGTTAGCTAGCAACATGTTCATTTTCAGCTAAACGATATATAATGGGAGTAGTGACCCGCTTTGCTGGTGGGGACGCCGATGGATGTCGTCCCCGGTGTCTAAGACAGATACCGGCTTGAGAGGAGCTGCTACACTATGTCTGACGCTTCTATCATTAATAATAAGAATATACAAGCAGAACCACACTTGTCTACATCTTCTGGCGCTGGTGAACTGCAATATCCCTGGTTCCAGTACTATGAGTCAGGTGTTCCTGCTCACCTGGAAATTCCTGATCATCCCTTGACTTGGCTGCTGGATTGCACAGCCAGTTGCTACCCCAGTAATACTGCATTCATCTACTATGGCACACGTATTAGCTATGCACAATTTTCTAGCTATGCCAATCGCTTTGCTGCAGCACTGCAGCGCCTAGGTGTGAAAAAGGGAGACCGCGTTGCCATTGCTCTACCCAATATTCCGCAGTACCCCATTGCTTGCTATGGAGCGTTGAAAGTGGGGGCGGTGGTCGTACCTACTAACCCTCTATATACAGAGCACGAGATGCAGCAGCAGCTTGCCGATGCAAGCGCTCGCGTAATGGTCATGCTCGATTCATTTTATCCTATCGTGCGTAAGGTGCGTGGACAGACAGCGCTGGAGCATGTCATCGTCACCAGTCCCGCCGATTTCTTTCCTACCACGCTGCGTATACTCTACCCATTGAGTCAGCGCAAGGCGAAATATCCAGAGCCGCATTTGACGGCAAAAGAACTGCACGATGACCCGACCTTGCACGAAATGTATAGGATGTTGGAGTCACGCAAGAGCGGAGACGTGGAACAGTTCCACTCACCCGTCGCGCTACTCGGCTCTGACCTAGCAGTGCTACAATATACGGGAGGCACAACCGGACTGGCCAAAGGCGCTATGCTGACACAGCGTAATCTGCTCTCTAATGCCATACAGACGCGGAGCTGGTGTCCACGAGCGGTCGATGGTGAGGAAGTCATGCTTTGCGCTGCTCCCTTCTTCCACTCCTATGGTCTTACCGTCTGCTTGAACTTCTCCATTCTTACTGCAGCGACGATGGTGCTGTTGCCTCGCTTCAAGACGAAAGAGGTAATGACGGCCATCCGCAAATATCGCCCCACGATGTTTCCGGGCATTCCAACAATGTACATTGCGCTTATGCGTGAGGTGGGCAAACATACAGAGTACATGAGATCGATCAAATACTGCATTAGTGGTGCAGCGCCACTGCCAGCCAGGGTACAGGCAGATTTCGAGGTGATGACGCATGGCAAGCTGGTTGAGGGTTATGGGTTAAGCGAGGCATCACCAGTTACTCACGCTAATCCGCTCACCGAGCAATCGCGCAATGGCAGTATCGGTCTTCCTTTGCCCAATGTCGAGGCGACAATTCTACACCAGCAGACAGGACAGCCACTAGCCGTTGGCGAGGTCGGTGAGCTTGCCGTTAGGGGGCCAAACATTATGCAGGGCTATTGGAATCGCCAGCAAGAGACGGAAGCCATCTTTACTCCCGATGGCTGGATGCGTACGGGCGATATCGGCAAGATGGACGCCGACGGCTACTTCTACATAGTCGAGCGTGCCAAGGACTTGATCATCGCCAGCGGCTTTAATGTCTATCCGCACGAAGTTGAGGAGGTATTGTTCCAGCATCCCACTGTATCCGAGGCTGCCGTGGTTGGCTTGCCTGATGAGTATCGCGGCGAGACCGTAGCTGCTTTTGTCGTCTTGAAACCCAGTATTGAGCCTTCAGAGAAAACGAAGCAAGAGCTTCTCGATTACTGCAAGCAGTACCTAGCGGCATACAAGGTACCCAAGAAATTAGAGTTTCGCACTAGCCTGCCCAAGTCAATCATTGGCAAAGTGCTACGTAGAGAGCTACGAGCCTCATAAAGTATGCAAGGAGAGATTTCTCATGGCAATGACGGTGAAACCCACGGAGCAGGGAACAGCATTTCTCACTGCGCTCGTGAGTGAGAGTGCAGATAAGATATTTACGCTAGAGCAGTGCGACGAGGAGCAGCGCTGGATTCAGGAGTCGAGCGCCACCTTTGTCGAGCGCGAGGTACTCCCCAAAACAGAAGCCATCGAGCACCAGGAGCCGGGCCTCATGCCTAGTCTACTCAAGAAAGCGGGGGAGCAAGGCTTGCTCATGACTGAGATTCCAGAACGGTATGGTGGTGCTGAACTGGGCCTGCTCACCAGCGTCTTGGTAATCGCGACACAGAAGGAGGCTTCGTTCAGCGTTGCTTATGGAGTACAGACCTCCATCGGTGTGCTGCCCATCGTTTACTACGGCAATGAAGCACAGAAACAGCGCTACCTCCCCAAAATCGCTACGGGTGAATGGATCACTGCCTACGCACTTACTGAGCCAGGCGTTGGCTCCGACGCCATGAATCTGAGCACACGCGCCGAACTTTCCCCTGATGGTAAATACTATATTCTCAACGGCACAAAGCAATGGATCTCTAACGCTGGTTTCGCCGACGTGATGATTGTGTTTGCTCGTATTGACAACCAAAAGCCCTCGGCTTTCATCGTTGAGACAGCGTGGCCAGGTATCTCGACTGGCGTAGAGGAGCGTAAGATGGGCATCAAAGGTTCCTCAACGCGTCAGGTCTACTTTGAAGACGTGCGTGTCCCCGTTGAGAACTTGCTAGGTGAAATTCACAAGGGCTACAAGATCGCCTTTAACATTCTCAACATTGGCCGTTTGAAACTTGGCGTCGGCAACGTTGGTAGTGCCCGCTCTGCTCTTGGTCTCGCTGCTGCATATACCACGGAGCGCAGAGCCTTCGGTAAGCTGCTGCACGAATTCGGCATGATTAAGAAAAAGCTGGCTCGTATAGCCGCAGAAATTTACGCTGCTGAGAGCGCGGTCTTCCGCACGGCAGCCAACATCTCATATGCCCAGCAGAGTACCGTAGGCGATACTGAGACCATCTTTAAAGCCATTGAGGATTATGCCATCGAAGCCTCCATTGCCAAAGTACATGGCAGTGAAACACTGGCATATGTGGTTGATGAGGGCGTACAAATCTTCGGTGGCTATGGCTTTATGCAGGAATACCCTATCGAAAAAGCCTATCGCGACGCACGCATTCAGCGCATCTTCGAGGGCACCAATGAGATTAATCGCCTAGTCGCTGCTGGCACGCTCTTCCGCCGTGCCTTGGTAGGCAAAATCGACTTGATGACCCACTATCCACAGGTTGAAGCTCGAATCACAGCGGGTCAGTGGCCCGACCGTGCAGGCGAGAGTGTTCCTGTGGAACTACGCGAACCTGTCAACCTACTTGAGCGCGCCAAGGATGCGACAATCTACGTCGGGGTGAAAGTCGCTATGAAGTACATGCAGGCGCTTGAGGACGAAGAGGAGTTTATCGAGTATCTAGCCAACCTGCTCATCGAACTGTATGCCGTCGATAGCGCTCTTGCTCGTGCTATCCAAGCCAACCGTCGCGGAGATGAGAACAGCATCACCCATAACAAGCTTGCACAACTTGCAAGCTGGCTCTCCTTCTCTCGCATGCGCACAAACTTCGACCAAATGCTCATGACTTATATGCAAACCGACCAAGTCGAGCAAGAGCTAGCCCGTGTGCGCGCCTATGTCGGCGACTACCGCTTCAACGGCGTTACTGCACAGCGCGAGATAGCTGATATTGTCGTTGAGAAACGGGGGTATCCTCTGTAGGGGACCCGATTTATCGTGCCCACCGATTTATCGTGTCCCCTATCATTGTGCCCTTACAGGAGTGCTCGTTATGGGATTGAACGTATGCCCAGCAGCAATAGTTGCAGCCCCCATCGAAATTGTATGGGCATTGGTCAGTAATCCGTCCAGATGGGATGAGTGGGCCGATGTCAAGACAGTGCGTATTGTGCCAGAGGGGCTGGCATCACCTGGCCAAATGATCTACGTCACGAGCAGGGCCCTAGGCAGAACTTGGCATATTTCGTTCAAGATTGAACAGGTCAATCCTGACAAGCATCAGCTTCGCTCACTGGTAGCGCTCCCGTTGGGAATGAGGTTGTATGACAGTATCATCTGCACGCCTATAGGCGCTAGATCGTGTCGTGTACAATATGGTTGAGACTTTATTTTCCATCAGGTTGGTGGGGCTGGTTTCTTGAAACGGTCGGCTCGAAGGCATTCGAGAAAAGTATAGAAGATTCATTACAACGACTCAAGTGTGCAGCAGAGTTGCTGCAGCAGAACAGGGAAGTCCCATAAAAGGAGATTGTACATATGGCAGAAGCAGTTATAATTAGCGCAGTACGTACCCCCATTGGGCGTGCGCACAAGGGGGTTCTCAAGGATGTACGCGCCGATGATCTGGCGGCTATCGCCGTCAACAGCGCACTTTCACGCGTGCCGCAACTTGACCATTTAGAGATAGAAGATCTTATTTTTGGCTGCGCCTTTCCAGAAGGAGAGCAGGGCATGAACGTTGCCCGCCTTATTGTCCCCCTCGCCGATCTGCCCGAAACGGTGGCTGCAACCACAGTCAACCGCTTCTGCGCCTCTAGCTTACAAGCCGTGAATATGGCGGCACAGAGCATCATGCTGGAACAAGGTGACGCTATTATCGCTGGCGGTGTTGAGAGCATGTCACGTGTGCCAATGGGTGGTTTTAATCCGTCTTTTAATCCACGCCTCATCAAGTCCGGCAACGAAGACGTTACCTTCCCCTCTTATCTGTATCCAGTGCCGCAGTACGGCTACTCAAGCTATATGCCAATGGGCATTACTGCTGAGAATCTGGCTCGTAAATACAAGATTAGCCGCGAGGCTCAGGATGCTTTTGCCCTACGCAGTCATCAGCGTGCTATCGCAGCAATCGATAAAGGTATCTTCGAGCGCGAGATCGTGCCCGTCCCGCTGCCTAATGGAGAGCTGATAGAGGTCGACGAGGGACCACGCCGTGATACGTCTATGGAGAAGTTGGCCGCCCTGGAGCCTGCTTTTCTCAAGGATGGTACCGTGACGGCGGGCAACGCGAGTCCTTTAAATGATGGTGCCGCCGCTATCGTACTGACGTCAGCCGAGAAAGCCTACGAACTGGATATCCAGCCGTTGGCCAGGATACGCAGCATGGCAGTGTGCGGTGTGCGTCCGGACATCATGGGTATTGGACCAGTTCTCGCGATGGAGAAAGCATTGGAGCGTGCCGGCTTGCAATTGAGCGATATTGATATCATCGAGTTGAACGAGGCGTTCGCAGCCCAGACGCTAGCCGTAGTGCAGGAGATGGACATCGATCAGGAGAAGCTCAATCCTCATGGCGGCGCTATTGCCCTTGGTCATCCACTAGGCTGCAGCGGAGCGCGTCTCGTTGCCACGCTCATCAATGATCTACAGACCGCCGATAAGACGCTGGGCATTGCAACGCTGTGTGTGGGTGGTGGGCAGGGAGTGGCGACGATTATTGAGAGGTTGGGGTAGCGTTCCTCCCCACCTTGAGAAGGGTGGAACAGTATGAGCAGATTTCGCTCAACAAAACTATTGTGTTTTTCACAATTTTCGCATATGAACTGCAGCAGCAGAGTGGTTCGCTGGTTCCAGCCGCAGCCGTTGAACTCTGGCTGCGACATCTCAGCGGCCATCCACCTTTAGAATCGCCGCCCCTTTCTCGACCAGATGAGGGAAAGGAGCTATTTTTTCTCAACAACCAAACAGTACATCACGTGCATGGTGTAATAACATTGCCATCGCACATTATCGCCAAAGAAGTGAACGGGAGCATCGTGTTACTGAATACAACCACCCAGGACCTGATCCACCTGAACCAGGAGGCAAGTCGATTGCTTGTTCACATGCTCAAAGAATCCTCCTGGTCAGCCATCTTAGCTTCATCATACCTGTACAAGCAGGCAAGTGAGGCAAACGCACAAGACGATCACGCCATCTATGAGTTTGTTGCGCAGTTGCAGCAAGAAGGATGGGTGATCCCTCTGAATGCCTTGCCAAAGTGAGAGGACAGCATGAGTTTTAGCGGAACAACGGAGAGCTTATTCCAATGGGTCTCTGAGATGGATCTTCAGCGCGAAACGAAACTGGCGCAGCTTCTTCTTGTCTATGAACGTCAATTAGAAACGGAGGGATACACCCCCGATGCACATCTACTAGCAGAGGCAGAAACCTTGCTGCAAGAACGTTTGCGTGTGATGGAGGTCGATCGAGAGCTTGCTCATCTAGGCAATAGTCTCTATACGTATCTGCAAAAGTGGGAGCAGATTCGTCAACTGCTTACCAGCTATCGGGCGCAAGGACTTGTTGCTTACGAGCAAGCATGGGCATGGTGGACCGTCAATGATTGCCTCGCGCTCGAGCGCAACTGTGCTGCCGTGGTTAAACAACAACGAGCTCTGTTGCAATGGGCGTTCCAACACTTCTCGGTCGACCAATGTCTCTTTGTCATGAACGATTCCACACAGGCCCTGTGTTGGCTGCTTGCGGGTCAGAAGAGGGGGTGGTTTGCCATCTTTGACGAACTGATGGGACGTATTCCTGCCAGTGAGCAGAATCGCGAAGATCGGTTTTTGTACCTGCGGACGGCCATTCTCCAACATATCCGCCCACAGCAGGAACAGCAAGCACATCTGGCGCTCCCGTTGGTGTCATCCCTCTACCACCTTCTGCAAGAAGAACCGACATGGCAACGACATGCTGATGTTCTGCTAGAAACGCAGGCTAGTCATATGGAAGTCCTTGCCGTGCTGGGCAAGACGGAGCAATTGCGTGAGATTGGCCAGGCTGCTGTCCATCACCTCACCACCTGGATACAGACGCTGCCAGAACCCTCGCTCAAAGAGAAAAGGCAAATCAGACGCTTATGTACAAACATTGCCTACAGTTTGTATGAAGCCAAGCAGTATGACTTGGCAATCCCGCTATTTCAACAAGCGATTGCTTACGGCGTCACGCCTCCTCATAGCTATATGTGGTTAGCGGCATGCGTGTGGGCAACGACACATGACCGCTCCCAGGTCCTTTCGCTGCTGGATCAGGCCAAGGCTCATGATGCGAGTGGCCATATTGTCAAACAGTTTGCTCTCCTCCCCGAGTTTCAGGATCTCTACGCTGATTCCCGAGGTGCTCCAAAAAGTTAAAATATGCCTAACTGCACCCCCAAGTTGTGGATCAAAGGATGCTGCGTATCCATGTGCATCAACTCGTGGTACAAGGACCGTACCTGGTCCTCTTGCCCTTTCGACTGCACTTCCCGTGCGGCTTGTAAAGCATTCAGTGCCAGCTTCACGCTCGCCTCTACGTCGCGCTCGGCCTGATAGAGCCGCGCCTCGGTCAAGAAAAAGTGGCCTCGCCACTCGGCAAGATCAGGGGTCAAAGCATCCCAGGCCATCTGCATCTCATGGTGAGCGTCTTTGAGTAGATGCTTCCTGTCAGGATGGAAGGTATGAAACTGGATCAGGGTCTTGGCTCGCTCGTGGTGAACACCAGCCAAGTTCAGTTTCAAAAAGCTTCTATCTTGCTCCATCTTGCCCCTATAGAGCACGGCTACGACACGATCCTGGCTGTGCCTGATACGTTTGGCAAGTGCATCATCCGTTGCTGCAAAGCGTGTCAAGACTTCAGCTTCCCGCAGTTGCATACTTGCCCGCAGTGGTGTACCGACACGTTCGGCATAGTTCAAGGCCCCTTGGATGGTTTGCTTGGCAAGATCCTCGCTCTTTTGGGTTAAGTGCAGGCCAGTCAGTCGGTACAAGCAAAGGCCCATCAGTTCAGCATCGTCTATTTCCTGAGCAATCTGCAACGCTGATGTCGTTGCACTCACTGCTCGTCGCTGATGTTCTTCATCTTTTCCACCATACCCAGCAATGACGCCCGCGATGTAATAATACTGACCAAGCATCCACAACCAGGCTTCTTTGTCTTGGGCTGGTGCCTCTTGCACGAGCTTCACCAGCTTGGTGAGACGACGTTCAACCCGAGTGGCAATAGCAAAAAGCCTGCCACTATAGAACATGTCCCATGCTGCGGTAAGCAGATCCTCGTAGTGGTAAAAGGTGTCCTCTTCCAGCAGATGGACCCACTGTTCTGAAGGTACCTCATGGGTTCCTGTGTTATCTTGATAGTAGACAAGACGCCAATCTAACCCAAGCAGAGCGGGCGGGATTTTGAGTAATTTGGCTAAAAAGATGCGACGTTCTTGATCGTTGGTCATGATGGCGGCTTCCCATTCTTGGATAGTGCGCAAGATGACTCCTGCGGCTTTGGCAAAATCTAGCTGCGTCCGATAGCGCTGCTTGCGGTAATGGGCGATGACTTGGCCCATATGCGGCAGGATGCCCATTCCTGGGGAAAAATCTCCGTAGCGAGACCACCAGTACAAGGTTTGCATTGAAACTTTCACCTTTCCTTCTGTTGCTGATCCAGGTCTGCAATGGTGAGCAGAGCATGCAACTCTTCAACGCTGCTTCTGGAAGTTGCAGAAGCTGCTCCTTACTGTGTTTTGCTTTCTCAGATAGCATTGTAGGCGGTGTGGTACTGGACATCCCCTCATGAGTAACAGCTTGAGTCTCGTCTAGTATCACACCTTTAACTCAAACAGTCAAGACTTGGCAACACCTCAGTCCACTGCAGCGAAGCAACGATGAAGGAGTTGCTCTAGAGGTGTTAGCACATGAGATAGTTGCATTTGGTACGGCCGTGGACTTCTACAGGAATCTGATGCGTGTCAGGACAGCATATCAGACTCGTCATGCCTCTGGGACGTGGCAACGTTGTGCTGACGTGCTTGAACGGTTCATGAGAGGTGCGCGAAGAGGCTCTGAGGCGTGACGTTTAGCTGTCCTATATGGCTTGATTGCTACTTGCCGCATATTTCAGATTCGAGGCAAGCGCTTTCAGCGCCTCTGGAACAGATATCTTGCGTGCGAGTGCTTGACGAACATGGAACACAATAGCTGTCGAGATATCGGTGTAGTTCGGGGTGACTGGACGTGTCACTGCTGTCTGGAGAATCGACTTGAATTTTTTGTAGAGAGGGACGTTGCTGAGCACATCCTGATCCTCATAGATGCTTTGTAAGCTCATCGCCCAGGATGCCGTGAGTGCCCCGATCTTTTGGGCCTCTGGTTGCAGCATATACTGAATAAACTCCCAGGCAGCATCCTGTTTGTGCGGATCAATAAAAGCGTTGATTGCGAGTTGCCAGCCACCAAGTGAAGAGTGTCCCGTATGGTTGTTACCTCCAGAAAGCATGGGATGGACATCGAATTTGTGTGCCAGCGCCCGGTCGGGGTAGGCATAGGGCCAGTTTCTCATGAAAAGAGCATTACCGCTGCTCCAGGTGGTCCGCGTTACTTCCTCCGTGTAGGTATCCGTGTCGGGAGGCGAAATCGTTCCTATCCAGTTGACCATCGTTGTCAGTGCTTGTTTTGCCTCTGGGCTATCGATGGTCACAACTGTGGGATGGAGTGGATCGAAGAGAGAGCCACCATATCCGTGGAGCACCTCGTCAAAGTTACAAACCAGCCCTTCGTACTGGGCACCTTGCCACACATATCCATACCGAGGGTGAGAGTTCTTCTGCGTCCCGATTGTGAGTGCCGTGGATGTTAACTCTTCCCATGTGGTAGGTGGGGTAGAGATAAAATCTGTCCTATAGTAGATCAGCCCGACATCGCTGCGAAGAGGAACCGCCCAGAGTTGCCCCTCAAAGGTACACGCTTGAAGAGGGATCTGCCAATATTTCGCACGCTCCTGTCGCGGCCAGCGACTCTCACTGAGTGGTTGAAGCCAGCGCTGATGAGCAAACTCGGCAACATAGATGATATCAACTGAGAAGATATCGACAGCAGTACTGCGCGCTTTGAGCATATTTCGTTCTATCGTGATCAAATCATTGGTCCCCCGGCTGGGCCAATCTGCAAGGTGACGTGAATACGACCTTGGTTGCGCTCGTTGAATGTGTTCACAAGCTGCTGGTAAGTGCCAGAGCGATCATACTCGGCTTGCCAAATCAGATAGATAGTGCCACTGGAACTAGGACTCCCGCAACTTTCCAGTAGAGAGAGTGCGGAGGCAAAAGAGAGCCCTAGTGCTCGTGCTTGTTCTAGGAATGTTCGACGAGTCACCCGACCTGAACGCAACTTGGTGATCAGTTCATTGAACACTAAATGCTGTTCTGGTATCATAAGAGTTCCTCCTGAGTGGATTCAGTCCCCGAGTTTGAAGGCGAGAATATATCCGTGTCCTCCGGCGATAAGCTGGTCTGCTCCAGGAGACCACGAGATCGTGAAGATGCCATTGTACTGTTCCCTGCCACGCTTGGGGTATCTAGGCACCTCCTGGCCTGCCTGCTGATGCGTGATGCTCCAGACCTGCACAGAGCCATCATAGCAAGCAAGAGCGAGATAGGTATGGTAGTGAGGGCTCCAGATGGCAGCAAAGACAGGGCTACCGTTAGAGAGGAGATAGTCAGAGTTACCCGTTGCAACGTTCCAGATGCGTACCGTGCTATCATAGCTGGATGAGGCAATACAGTTGCCATCGGAAGACCAATTGACAGACGTAATCGCCCCCGTATGACCGACGTAGCTCATGAGATCCGCTCCTGTGAAAGCATCCCATGCCTGGATAAGGCCGTTGTCGTCTCCTGAAACAAGGCGCTTTCCATCGGGAGACCAAGCAATTGCCGTGACTTTTGAGCCGCGGTCTCGGTGTGTATAGAGCTGTTTCATTGTGTGCGCATTCCAGACCTGGACGGTTCCGTCATCGCTGGCTGATGCGATGGAGCGTCCATCAGGAGACCAGGCAATGGCTTTTACCTGCGCAGTGTGCTGCGTATAAGTCAGACATTGATGAAGTATATGGGCCTCGCATTGATGTGTCGCCATATTCCAGACCTGTATCGTGTGATCTGCTCTCCCTACAGAAGCAAGAAAATGACTATCAGGAGACCAAGCCAAGCCATATCCCTCTCCCACTTCTTGAGGGAAGATCTCCTGTTCTGCGCCAGCATCTAAGACCTGCATCGTGTTATTATCCCACAGCACCGCAATATACCTCCCATTAGGGGACCAGGAGACTGTACGAGCCCATGTGGCTCCCGGTGGCTGGGTTTTCTGATTGATGAATTACACTTACATGTAGCTAGCTACAGGATGTTTTTCCCGTTCTCATGCTATACTACCTTCAGTATGATACTGCTATGCAAACAAGCAATGATCTACAGGCTGCCGACAACATGCCAGGCATCGCCACGCTCTGTGTGGGCGACAAACAGGAAGTAGCGATAATTCTTGGGAGGTTACTATAGCCATGACATATCACATTCGCAAAGCTGCTGTGCTAGGTGCAGGCGTAATGGGTGCCGCCATCGCCGCCCATCTCGCCAACGTCGGCATCCCCAGCCTCTTACTCGATATCGTGCCGCCTAATGTAGGCGAGGATCGTGATGTCGTAGCCCGTACGGGTCTGGAGAAGGCGCTCAAGGCTAAACCCGCCTCTTTCTACAGTCAGCGAGGTGCGCAACTGGTGACAGTGGGTAATATTGAGGACGACCTGAACGAGTTGGCCAATGTCGATTGGGTTATCGAGGCCGTGGTCGAGCGCCTTGATATCAAACAAAAGCTGTACAGCCAGTTGGAACAGGTCTTGACTCCTAGTACCATCATCAGCTCTAATACATCGGGTCTACCTGCCCATCTGTTGATAGAAGGGCGCAGTGAACATTTCCGGCGGCGTTTCCTCATTACCCACTTCTTTAATCCCGTGCGCTACATGCGCCTGTTGGAGATTGTGCCCAATGTTGATACTGATCCGGCGCTGCTGCAATTCATACAGCACTTCGCAACGGAGGTACTGGGCAAGGGTGTTGTGCTGTGCAAAGATACACCCAATTTCATTGCTAACCGCCTTGGCATCTACGGCTTTCTAGCAACGTTAGAGCGTACCTTGACAGAAGGCTACACGGTCGGCGAAGTGGATACGATCCTAGGGCCGAATATGGGGCGACCCAAGTCCGCCGTCTTCCGCACATCCGACCTGTCAGGGCTGGACGTCATCGTCAATGTCGCCGACAACCTGTACCAGAATGCGCCGCATGACCCCCAGCGCGAGACGTTCCGCGTACCAGAGGTTATGCGCACGATGGTAAGCCGAGGCATGCTTGGTGAGAAGAGCGGCCAAGGTTTCTACAAGCGTATCAAGAACCCCGATGGAGAGTCCACCATTCTAGAGTTGAATCTGCAGACATTAGAGTACGAGCCACAGCGCAAGACACGCTACCCTTCGATTGGCATCGCACGCAGTATAGATAATCCTCTACAGCGCATGTTGACTATCCTGCAGGCGGACGATCAGGCGGGACAACTGGCCCGTGAGACCACGGCTGACGCGTTGCTCTACGCCGCTGAACTGGCCCCGGAGATTGCCGACAGCGTTGTTGCCATTGATAATGCTATGCGCTGGGGCTTCAACTTCGACGTAGGCAGTTTCCAGTTGTGGGACGCGCTGCTGCAAAATCCTACAACGATGCAAAAGGTGCTTGCTAAGCGTGAGCTGCCAGAACTGGTGCAGCGTGTGCAGACTAAGGGGCAAGGAACCTTCTATAGAGGAAGTGGGCCTGAGAAGCAGTTCTTTGACTTGTCCACGAACACTTACCAGCCTGTACCGATAGCTGCGGATACGCTATCCCTTTCCTCAATCAAGACACATCCCACACGCGTAGTGTACGCCAATGACTCGGCCTCGCTCATCGACTTGGGCGATGGTGTGGGCTGCATTGAGTTTCATACAAAGATGAACGCCATCGACGAAGGCATCGTCACGATGTTGCGTTATGCTGTCGAAGAGAGACAGAAACATTTCCGCGCTCTGGTCGTCGGCAACGAGGCACCCGACTTCTCGGCTGGTGCTAACCTGTTCTTGGTGCTCATGGGTGCTAGGCAGCGCGAGTGGAAGATGCTTGAGGCAGCCGTTGCTAACTTGCAGCAGGCGCATCTCTTACTGAAGTATAGTCCTCTTCCTGTCGTCGCTGCGCCAGCCGGACGCGCACTGGGTGGCGGCTGCGAAGTAATTATGCACTGCACGCACACACGTGCTTATGCTGAGTCGTACATTGGTCTCGTCGAGACGGGTCTCGGTCTGGTGCCTGCTGGCGGTGGCTGCAAGGAATTGTTGCTGCGCTACGGGGCCAGCCTTGAGTCACAACAAGCGAAAAAGGCAGGTGGACCATTTCCACCTGTGCGCAAGGCCTTCGAGATCATCGCCCTGGCCACCGTTTCCACCAGCGCAGTGGAGGCCCAGGAACTGCGTTTCCTACGCAAAACCGACGCCATCACTGTCAATCGCGAGCTAGTATTGCGTGATGCCAAGGCCGATGCTATAAAGCTAGCCGAAGCCAGGGAAAGCGGCACATGGCAGCCTGCACAGCCCCAAATGCTCGTGTTACCTGGAACTGGAGGACGCCTAGTATTGGAACAGCAAATCGACAACATGCTGCTTCTAGGTAGCATCAGCGAGCACGACGCCATTGTCGGTCGTCATCTCGCCCACATCCTCACGGGTGGCGAGTACACGGACGGCACCCCGCTCACAGAGCGGCAAGTGCTCGATCTGGAGCGCGAGGCATTCCTCAGCCTATGCGGTATGGAAAAGACGCAGGAGCGTATACAGTCCGTGCTCGCATCCGGTAAGCCGCTACGCAATTAGAACATAGCCTTGCCCGTATCCCTCTCTTTGAGAGCGATACGGATACCCCCCTTTTATGTACAACTGGGCAAGAAGTCATTGGTAAAGGAGGCAGCATAGTCAGGTTCCTTCGTAATAGGCTCATGATTTGCATCTACAATGCCTTGATGGGTAAACATGAAGCGTGGGTAGTCCGTCGCCCTCTGTAACGTCTGCTGCCCCCAACATTTGCCATCATTGATATATTGGGCACTCTGAAATGCCTGACTGGCCTGGGCCTCCTGCTGACTGGTAAAAAATCCCTGAGGAGCAGCGGCGAACAAGATATTTGCCGCTTCCTGTGCATGCTGAGCTGCATAAGTATAGCTCTGAGCTGTGGCTGCCATAAAACGATGTGCCACATCAGGATGGGCTTTCAGGAACGGCTCATTGCTGATGATGATCTCCTCGTACACGTCTGGCACACAGTAATCAATAAATGGGAAGATATTCAGCTCAATGCCCCTAAACTTGGCTTGTATCACGCCGAAGCCTTGCTCCATGATAGCAAAATCAAACTTCTTACTCTGCAGGGCAGACACTGGGTCGGTCCTTGTTGTAATGTTCTGGAATTTGCCATTCGTGGCCCCACGACAGCTTAGAATCTGAGAAATGAGGCCCGGTTCGTAGGCGGTTCCATTGCCAGCATAGGTTTTGCCAGCCAGTTTGGCGATGCTATCTAGTCCAGATGATTTGAGTGTGACCACGCCAGTAGTGTCGTGCTGGAAGATTGCCGCCACCGAAATCAGTGGTTGCCCTAGAGCACGGTCTTGAGCAAGCGATTCGGCAAAACTTACACCAAAATCCGCCTTGCCGCTACTGACCAGTTGGTCGGGAAAAACGTTATTCGAGTAGGGCAGAATGGTCAAGTTAATGCCCTGTTGCTTGTACCACCCTTTCGACTGTGCCACAAAAATACCGGTGTCATTAGCATTAGGCAGATAATCCAACACGACCTTCACCTCGGTAGGTGTCGTACTCGTTGATGGAGGTGTACCTGTATTGGAAGTTGCACCGCAGCTTACGAGAAAAAAAACGAGAGTGAGAAGGAAGAGGGGCGCGACATTACCCTTTGAATAAGCTTTTTGTCGAAATGTAGAGAGCATACTCATCAGCAGTGAATCCTTTCTTGCTATTTTTCTTGTCATGTCGAACGTCGATGAAGGTAGTACCAGGGAATCACGAGGCGCTCGACCAGACCAGTAAGGACGAACAGACTTGCGGTCAGTAATGCGATAACAATGGTCGTTGCCATGACACCAACAGTGGAATATGCGCTTTGATTGACTTCTATATAGAAGCCTAGACCTGCAGTTGCACCAATATATTCACTGAAGATTGCGCTCAGGATACTATAGCTCACGGCAATGCGGATGCCAGAGAAGAGAGTAGGCACTGCCCCAGGCAACCGTAGCGACCAAAAGATGCGTACCGGACCTGCACCAAAGGTCCGATAGAGCTTGAGTGCCTCTGGGTCAGTAGCGCCTAGCCCATCGGCCAGTGCCACGGTGATCGGGAAAAAGCACACCAAAGTGATAAGGATGATCTTTGAGATCAGGCCAAAGCCGAACCAGAGTAGCAGCAGAGGTGCGATGGCAACAAAAGGGATCGTTTGAGACATCACCAACAGGGGATAAAGCCCGCGCCTTAGCCAAGACGAGAAATCCATGAGCGTGGCGAAGAGCATACCAGCCACTAGTGCTACAGCGAATCCGACGGCTGTCTCATACAACGTCACGAGCATATGCGACCACAGAAGATCCCTATGTAGAACCAGTTGCGTCCAGACGAAGAGTGGAGGGGGGAACAAATGCGTGTCCACTCCCGGCTGCATGGTATACCACTGCCAGAGCAGTAGCAAGAGGAAGAAACAGACAAGGGCAGGTAGGAGAGTGAGGAATAAGCGCCGTTGGGACAGTAGCCACTCAGCCCACTGCTTGGACTGTAAATACGCGGCAGTGCTATGCTTCTGCTGCACATCTTGAGGTGGCAGCAAAGACTTATGCTCCTGCTCTTGGTTCAACTGGAACATTACTGCTTTCCTCCTTGCTCTGAGTCAACAACGGATGGGATTGGTGTCTCTAACTCATCAAAAAGGGCAGCACGCAACTCTGCTTTGAGCTTTGCAATCTCTGGACGGGCAAACATCCCTTCTCGCTGTGAACGTTCAAGCGGTATACGCCGCTCCAGGCACATTCGCCCCGGTCGCTTGCTCATCACATAGACGCGATCAGCCAGCAGCAGTGCCTCATCTACATCATGGGTCACAAACAGGCAGGTGGCATCCAGCTTGCCCCAGATGGCCGCTAACCACTGTTGCAAGCTTGCACGGGTAATAGCATCCAGTGCCCCAAATGGCTCATCCAGTAAAAGCAAGTCGCTGCCGACTAGCACGGTACGAGCAAAGGCGACCCGCTGGCGCATCCCGCCAGAGAGTAGGGCAGGGTAGGCTCGCTCGAAACCAGTGAGGCCAAACTCTACGAAGAGCTGCCTCGCCCGTCCCCGCGCTACGCCTCGCCCTACTCCCTGCACCTGCAAGCCCGTGATAGCATTGTCCAGAGCCGTACGCCAAGGAAGTAGTACATCACGTTGGAGCATGTAGGCCACGCGTCCGAGTCGTTTGGCCGACTTGTCACCATGCAAAGCTACTGTTCCCGCTGTCGGAGTCTCTAGGCCCGCAATCACAGCCAGTAGTGTACTCTTGCCGCAGCCACTTGGCCCGACTAGGCCAACAAACTCACCTTGGTTGATGTGCAGGGTAATGTTCTCTAAGGCGACGAGCGGATGACTGTGGCCTGTCTCGTAGCACATCGTTACGTGCTGTACTTCCAAAACCGATGTCACTCACCCTCCCCTTCTAAATTATGCTCAATTGAAAAACAGTCCTACTTGCAAATAACTGTACAATATTAAGGGATACTTGTCAAGCTTCTACTCGTGAGTTGCTGTCTTTTGACGAATGCCGAGAACACAACCATAATAAGAAGATAACGTGCAGGCAACACATACAGGGAGAATGCTATCAAAGAAAAACTGTTGGGGTTTGTGCTATTCTCGTGGGACAGCCATCTATATGTCAAGTGCCGCCGCGATTGCGCTTAGTATCGTAAGATGAGTGCCAAACGTACTAGCCTTGCTTAAAGCCAATTGGCCTGGCAATACGTATACACATTATACAAGAACGCAAAAAAGCGTGGTGAAGTTCGAGATCGAAATAGATGTCGAAGATAAGAGGTAAAAGATGCTAACACATTTTCGAGATCGAAGCGAGGCGGGGCAGCTACTTGCAACTAAGTTTACGGAGTATACTGCTCGCCAAGATGTACTAGTACTGGGATTACCACGTGGTGGTGTGATTGTGGCCTTTGAAGTGGCGAAAAGACTCCGTGCTCCGCTCGATGTCTTTCTTGTGCGTAAGCTTGGTGTGCCAGGCCATGAAGAATTGGCGATGGGTGCTATCGCGACGAGGGGGGTGTGTGTGCTCAACGATGAGGTTGTGCAGTCTCTCCTTATTCCCAGCGACGTGGTTGATGAGGTGGCGAAGAAGGAACGGCACGAGTTGGAACGACGCGAGTGGCTCTATCGCGGTGGTCGTCCTGCACCTGGTATGCATGGGCGTACAGCCATGCTTGTAGACGATGGCTTGGCCACTGGCGCAACGATGCTCGCGGCTGTCGTAGCATTGCGCGAGCTGCATCCCGCTCGTATTGTGGTTGCTGTTCCTGTAGCAGCACCCCAGGTCTGCCAGCAGCTTGGAGCAGAGGTAGACCAAATCGTATGTTTGCTAACGCCAGAGCCTTTCTATGGAGTGGGCTACTGGTACGAGGACTTCTCACAGACAACCGACGACGAAGTACATGACTTGCTTGAACAAGCTGCACATGAGCAAGCGGCTACCTCACCTACGCAGTGAATAAGCAACAATGCGTGAAATGAAACGCGGAGAGGAGGAGCGGCAGCTGTGCCGCAGTATGTGATGGATAGAAGTTCACCATCAAATAGTAAGATGTATCAAGTGCAAGTTATGATGGAGAGTGGGACACTTGAAGGCAATTTGAGTGTTCCTGAAAACGCTGGCGGTGTTGTACTGTTTGCGCACGGTAGCGGTAGCAGTCGCTATAGTCCGCGCAATCAATTCGTTGCCCGTGTATTGCAGGAGACTGGGTTTGCGACGCTGCTGATCGACCTGCTGACAGTAGACGAAGAGGAACAAGATCAGCAGACGGCCCACTTACGCTTTGATATCAATCTGCTCAGTAAGCGGGTCGTGGATGCGACGAACTGGCTTACAACGCAGTCTACTACAGCGAACCTCAAGATTGGTTACTTCGGTGCCAGCACAGGTGCGGCCGCTGCCCTGGTTGCAGCCGCTGAACGCCCCTTGGCCGTGGGAGCAGTAGTCTCACGGGGTGGGCGTCCCGATCTTGCTGGTTCATCTCTTACACAAGTGCAGGCACCGACACTGCTGGTAGTTGGCTCGAAGGATACACAGGTTCTTGAATTGAACCGTATGGCACTCTCGCTGTTGAGGAGTGAAAAGCAGATTGAGGTTGTCCCTGGGGCGACGCATCTTTTTGAAGAGCCTGGTGCCTTGGAGAAGGTTGCGCGGTTGGCAGGTGAGTGGTTCAAACGGTACCTGGCAGGGTAGAAGCGTTGACCTGCTTGTCTCCTTCTTTAAGTAGCGCAATTGGCGCAACGGTAGAAGACTCCTTTTTTGTGTGTTTATCGTATTAAGCAGTAATGGGAACATCCTTACAGAGAGCAGAGGTTTAAAAGAGATGCGTATTTACAAATATATCCATTCTTGTCTTCTCGTAGAAGAAGGTGAAGATAAAATTCTTTTTGATCCCGGTGTCTTTTCTTTTATCGAAGGGAAAGTTCATCCAGAAGTATTCAGAGATGTAACGACAATCATTATTACCCATCAGCATCCTGACCACGTGGATATTTCTGCTCTCAAAAACATTGTGGCCCACAGTGGAGCATCTGTCGTGACGAATGCTGAAGGAAAAAAAACCCTTGAGAAGGAAAATATTGAAGCGAGAGTGCTTGAAGAGGGAAACTACCAGACCAAAAACTTTACTATCCGTGCTCTTGCCGCCCAACACGAGAAAATACTCTCTTCTACCCTGCCACAAAATACGGCGTATATCATAAATGATACTCTCTTAAACCCTGGTGATTCCTTTGCTTCTCATCTGTCCAGTCTGAAGGGCATAAAAGTTTTGGCTTTGCCAGTCATGGCTCCCTGGAACACGGAATTAGCTGTCGCTCAATTTGCTGAGATGATGGCTCCCCAAATGGTCATTCCTGTACATGACGGCTATGCCAAAGATTTTTTCCTAAAACAACGCTACGAGAATTATGGCAAACACTTCTCCACACTGGGCATCACATTCCAACCGATGAGTAAGCCAGGAGACGTTGTTGATATAACTACGAACAGCTAATTAGTGTTTATGTGTGCGGCAGTGGAAAATAATTCAGCTCCTCCTCTGCGAGCAGAGTAGTGCGCCATCCTAATGCTAGTGCAGCTAGCTGGATTTTGCTGCGACCAAGAAATGGGAACGCAGCAGGAAAGTTTGCTACTAGTCCGGGGATAATTACGCGAACGACACGTATACCAGATAGGAGTATATCTGGCGTGGTGACATCAACATAGAAGATTTCATAGCCTCGTCTTTCGACAAGATTTTGGTAGGTTTCTAATGAACGATTCGCCAGCCAATACACATCTTTAAGCTGTTTTGACTCCTCTACGTCAACCCATGCGCGTATATACTCTCGCGCACGGGGGTCAAGAAATACTTGCTGCTGGCATTTGAGGTCGGTGACGTCGTGGAAGTTTGGTTGATACTCATTAAGGTAGGCTCTATCAGCGCGGTAAGGTTTGATCGCCGAATCATTCACTTGGGCACAAACTGCTGCTTGCTTAAAAAGTCCGTTGGGACGTTGTAAATCTCTGCTTCCGTCTTGCAGAGTGAGAGCCTCGGTCCACGCTTTCAATCCAGCCTTTATGGGATCAGGGCGTGCTGCAAAACCGATAGTGAGCAACTGCTCGTCAAGGTTTTCGACCACACCGGCCATTACTGGAACCCGGAATTCATTCTCCAAGGGAATGATCCATGCCCGCTGCCCCATCTCTTTGGGTGCCCCCTCCCACAGCGCCATAAGCTGCAGCGGCAGCTTAAGCGCTGGTAGGGGGTGATGATTGGTCCACCAGATCATGGTTGCATCTCGCTCTATAATCTCTTCGATTGCTGAGACGAGAGCTGCATCTAGTGTCGAGCCTGCTGCAACTCCAGGGTAATACAGGTTGTTTGTGGCAGGTTCATCTTTATGTGCTCCAGCATACCAATTCACATACACCAGACTCGCAGGCATCCAAGCCGCTGTGTTACTGGTCAAAGACCATCCTCGTACCCAGTACACTTCCAAGTCGCGGGTAAAAGGCACAAAAGGAAATCCCTCAGCTTGGTACTGGCTTTGTGAGTATAACACAAGGTCTAGTGGATCGATAGCGTACTGTCCCTCCGACTTGAGTTTGTGATATGAGCTTTTTTTCAACTGTTCTGCTGGAATCCAATTGGCACAATATCGTTCCATTGATTCCCCAATGGCTGCCTTTTTTGCCTCATCATAGCTCTCAAACGAGCTACCGCCACAAAAAATATCATTTGACCAAGCATAGAGACGCTTCATGGCGGCTACCTGGGCTGTAACTGTCACCAGCTTTGCAGGTATTGAGGGGTGGTGCTCAAGCCTCTGTAGGGTAATGATGGGACCGGTCCGTTCATCCACTAGCACTTGCTCGCAATTTTCTATGCAATATCTCGTTTCATCGTTCTGCAACACTCGATCAGGAAGAGGCAGAAGAGTGTGCGCAGTGGATGTAAGCGTAATAGGATCTAGCTCGATTTCGTGACAGGGGGTAGAAGCCGGCGCATCAACAAGCCATCGTTCAATATCTACTAGGAAAAATGTCAGCATCCAGATAACTTCTGCCCGAGAAGGAAGATGTGTCTTTCCATAAAGCGGCTGCGAGATAGATGCCTGGAAGGTTTCTACTTGTTCGGCTGCAGTTAGCCTTCTTCCTAGCAAATCGGCATAGTTGGCAGTTTTGCCGGGTACTACAGATGGTCCTAACCATCCACGACCTTGGCTGATATGCAACTGTGACCAGCGTATACGATGGATCTCGCAGAAGTTGTTGATCTGAATGAGCACATCATGATTGTCACTCTCTTGTAGCACGAGGATGACAAGATTTGAGGGCTCATACTTGGCGCAAATCGTTATGAGTGTTTCAAGCGTAGCAATTTCGACAGAGGCGAATCTTTCCGTGAGATGCAAACTAAGCAGTGTTGAGAGCAGCTCGTCATCACCCAGCAACACGAGATTCGCTCTAGCAATCTTTCTAGGATCGATTCCCTCATTGCTAAAACGAATCCAATCTTGCTCGTCGGGAACAGCAGGACCAGTACGTAAACAACCATCCTGCATGAGCAAGGTGATGATTTCGGAGAAAGCTGCAGCATCTTTGTAATCGGCGAGAACTTCTGAGATGGTCCTTGTTCCGTCACACTTCTCAAGCAGGTCATGGACCGAAGCGGGGTCAGTGTGAATCTGATAGAGACGACCGGAAGGAGTGATTGCTAGCGTTGTGCCATCGGGGTAACTTCGTAGTTCAATGCTGACAAGGCGTAGACGCTCTTCTTTTTGCTTCTCTTGTCTCATCTGTCGTACCTCTGGTGATAAAGTCCAAGGGGGGTAGCGGGGATTCCCCGCTACCCCAGTAGGCCGTGTACACGTGTTGACACCTTCGATTGAAAAGAGCGCAATTAGCTAGTCGTTGTGTACTACTTACTGTAAATTACAAAATTCCGTGGGTTCTCCCGCACTTGAGGTGCTGGCTCATGCCGCCTTTAACACTTTTTGGCGCAAGAGCGGGAATGCACATCGGCCATACATCGAGCGCTTAATAGACTTCAACTTGTTAATTTTTCCTTCGACAGGGCCATTGCTCCAGGGCAAA
>JAFAXQ010000050.1 GCA_019240835.1 Ktedonobacteraceae bacterium | reverse complement strand
GACTACGATTCAATCAGAAGTGATCGCCTCTATGACACTGGCACAGGTGACGCGCCTGGATGCTAGCAAGTATGCACAGGAAAAACAAGAACTGCAGGAGCGTATTGCTGCATTGGAGCGACTACTTTCTGACCACAAGGCGCTTGTGGCGCTGCTGAAGAAGGAGATGCAGCAGCTCATCAAGCAGTTTGCTGATGAGCGACGTACTTTTATTGATGCACAAGGGCACCTTGATGCTCCCATTACCACGGTCGCTCGTCTGCACGAGCGTGAGCCAGTGCTTATCGCCCTTACGCGCTCTGCTGCTATTAAAGCGCTGCCAGTCGATATCTTCACACCCAGAGGTAGAAATAGCGACGCTACCTATGCACCTGTACGAGGGGACGAGCAACTGCGCCAAGTCATCGCCACCACCTCGCAGGAGTATCTTCTGTGCGTCAGTTCGACGGGGCGCGTTTTCCAGCTTGCTGTACACCTCATTCCAGCAGCAACACGCTCAGCCAAGGGAGAACCCATACGTAATCTACTGGAACTCGCGCAGGGTGAAGAGATCATAACGCTTCTGCCCGTTGCCACCTACGATGAAGATCGCTATCTGGTTATATTCAGCAAACTTGGCAAAGTCAAGAAATCACCTTTAAGTGAATACAAAACCGTCGATGGCTTACAGGATATGAAGTTGGCCGATGGCGACAGTGCAGCGACTGCACTCCTCTCAAGAGGGAATGGTGACTACTTTGTGACTACAGATACAGCTCAAACCTTACGTTTTAGTGATGAGGGACTGCGAGCACAAGGGCGTGTTGGGCAAGGCGTCACAGCAATGGCATTGAGCCAAGGAAGCTCTATCGTGAGCGCCTCTTATCTGGACAGTAGTGAGCAAAACGATTCATTAAGTTTGCTGGTAGCTACCGAGTCTGGTCTGCTCAAAAAAGTTCAACTGAGCCAGTATCCACAAAAGGGTCGTGCCACCGCTGGTGTGATAACGACCGATCTTGCTACGGGAGATCGCATAGTGGTCACGGCATTGGTTGACAATACGGCTGCACTGCTGCTCATCTGGCGAGGTGAGAAGAGTGAACAGGTAGCAGTGACCAGAGTGAGCGAGGTGCAGACGCTGCCGCGAGCAAGAAGAGGTACTTCATTCACAGGCGGACCTCTCTTGGCCGTCGTTACGCTGCATTGATAAGGGGTGTAAAGACTGAGCAACTTTTGCTTAGGCCTTACACCTCTTATCAGTGGAGTTGAGCACTATTGCTGAGTGCCACCATAGCCTTCAGTATGCTCCCTCGGCTTCTCTGCAGCGGTCTCTGAGCGCACAACCTGGATTGAGCACTGCGTGAGGAGCGCTCCAATAGTGCCGATAACCGCCACTTGAGGAGCAAGCAGGGCACCCACCAAGCCAGCCGTCAGCGGAATTTCCAGGACGGTACTTCCATCCTGCTGCTTAATGATGATGCGACGGACATTGCCCTCACGAATGATGTCCTGCACCCTACTGAGCAATTGCCCACCCATGACTTGGAGATCTTCATAGATTTGCTTTGGCTCAATATTGATTGTTGGATCTGTCTGTGCCATAAGTTGTTTTCTTCCTTCCTTATTTCACTATCTGCATTATCATTCGTCGTCGCTGTAGCTAAGACGAAATTTCCTACCTTTCACACGTCTAACTCGTCTTTGATGTATACACGATCTTTTGTGCGCTTCGTGCGGAGATTGGCTCTGTGATTGTGACTACACCATGTATACGAGAGAATGGGTATGGAGGTTAGAAGATATTGAATGTGTATCGTAAGATAGCGAGGTCAGCCCTACGAACCCCAGTTCTGTCCAAAAACCTGGACATGTTCCTACTTACTTTTGGGTAGGATTTGGCTACACTTGTCATTGGCAGACGGATTACCTCGGTATGGAGGCAGCCGACGGCATTCCGCTTTGCACAGTACATTCATTAGTTGATATGAAGGTCGTTTTGTCACAGAAAGAAAGGAAACAGCTATGGCACAGTTCATTGCCACACTAAAGTATACCCGCTATGCGATGGGTTCGCTAGCTACAGTCCTTTTAGGCTGTTGCGGCGGCTCCTAGAGCTCTGGTAAGACAGAGGCCGTCGGCAGTAGATCACTACTTTCCTTCCGGACTGGTAGGTTGGGTGCGGTACATGGCCCTTCAACCATTATTAGACTGCTAAATGTCTGATCTACTAGAGTAGTTCGCCTCCATATACGTCGGAACAGGGATCTTCTGCTGAGGCCTCTGCCTCACTTTCATAGTGTATATAAGCACAAGGGGGATTAGAATGTTTGCAACAGCTATCCGCCAATTGCGGATGGTTTCGTCTATAGCCTTAGGCAAACGCATCAATCCGCGCAACATTGAGCACCTCATTGGGGATGCAGTAAAGACGATAGAGGAGTTTGGTACACTCGGTGATGATATTCAGCAGCAGATAGAAGGCCCATTTGGTGATCCCGCCACTCGTAAGGATCTCCAAAATGGTGCACTCCAACGAACAGCGCGTCATCTAGCGCGTTCTTCTCCTTATTATCGTCGCCTTTTTGCTGCCCACAACATTAATCCAGAGAAATTGACAGTAGACGTGATGTCCCAGATACCCGTAACTACCAAGAAGGAACTCATGGAACATCAACGAGACTTTATTACAACTGACTCTCGTCCTTTTCTTTCTGCACGTACCACCGGAACGACTGGACTTCCTGCAGAGGTTTGGGTTTCGAAGTACGAAATAGAACTTTGGCCTGCACTCAATGTCCTCAGCATGCTATTGAGAGATGAGATCGATTTGGATGGCTGTCTCCAAATCAATATTAGCTCACGGGCTACTGTCGCTGCACGAATGATGAGCGCAATGTGCGGTCTAGTAGGTGCAGGTGTGCGTGCTCTCGGCATTATCCCCCCTTGTGAAAGTGTAGACAGTTTGCTCTGTGATGGCAGTAAGGTTCCCACTATGCTCAGCACACATCCTAGTTATCTGGCGCAGTTGGTCCAAGAGGCCCGTTATCGAAAACTCAAGCCCTGTGATTTCCACCTGCGCCACGTTTACTGCGGAGGTGAAGTTCTCTCAAACGTATTGCTTCATGCTGCTAAAGAGACACTAGGCGCGGAGTTCGTACACGACAACTATGGTATGACAGAGATTCTACCCGTCACTGCACGAGCTTGTAATCAGGGACACCTCCATCATGATGTCAACAGCGGATTTTTTGAGGTGCGTGATTTAGAAACTGGAGAACCGGCAGAATCAGGCGCGTTGGGCTCACTTATTATTACACCATACTACCCGTATCGAGAGTGCATGCCAGTATTCCGTTATGATACGCACGATGTGGTGCGCTGTTTGTCAGGCGAGACGTTTGCGTGTAATATGGCAGCCATTCCCGCAACATCACGCATCCTGGGCAAGGTCGATCACTTGTTGCACACCAATGAACAGATTATTACGCCACGGGAATTCATTGAAACCTATGAGTCGCTCCCCTCACAGCCCTGGCCAGCACGCTTTCAAGCACGATCGACGGGTGATTTTATCGAACTTGTGTTGTCCGAACAGGCTCTCGACGGAATGACAGAGGACGATGTGGAGCAACACTTCCAAGCAGCGGGAATTCCTGTTCATGTGATTGGTCATGTAGCACGCCAACAAGAGAGATACCTCCGCTCATTACGAGCAGACCTCTTAGAAACAACCTTCACCCATACTGGACCTAACCAACATCAGTTGGCCAGGTCTGACTCAAAGGAGTTAATCTTGTGAATGGACAATACGTTCTGCTGATAATTATGCTTTTTGCATCTTTGCTCACAGTTACTTGCTCTTTGATCTACTTCCAGACAGTACACATGGAACGACCGCCTATAGGTGTCTTCAACAAAGAAGATATCGCAATACTCTTCATGTTCCTCCTCGTACTACCATTCATCTATGTGGCAATACCCCCTCTCCTGCTGACAGTGATCTTGGTCGTTGCCTTTATAGGTTTGATCTATACTGGGCTACGTCCCCTCATGCGAGCCCGCTATGCGTTGCTGACCGCAATAGTGCTACTTGCAGCGAATATTGTGGTAACGCAGACAAGCAAAACTGGCTGGGCGATGGGAATGCAGATCCATTGGGCCTTGAATGACCTTATTATCATCCTGGGTGCTGTCACCATCTCCAATCTCTATGTGCAAGGTGCAATGCGCCTACGCCACGTTGCTTGGTTCGCTCTGCTCCTTGCACTCTACGATGCCTTTTTTGCTTGGGTTGTTCCGCTGACACCAGCACTATTGATCCACCTTGAAAATACAGCTATTGACCCAGCCATCGCCTTCACCATTGGTACGTTTCGTATGAGTATTGGACTGGGTGACTTATTCGTATTCTCACTCTTCACGGTTGCGGCCTACAAGGGTTTCAGTGTCCGAGGTATGATCGCCTCCCTCGGGCTTGTTGCTATCTTTGGAACACTTCTCCCGCTGGGAGTGGTGCTCGTTCTCACTGCAATGACTGGGAGAGCCAATGTGACTGTACCAGCACAAGTCTTTTTTGGCCCAGCGGCGTTTATTACCTACCTTTGGCTCTCTCGCCACACGCAAGAGCGCAGCATGAGGCAATGGTATAATGCACATACAAAGCCAGGCTCCACTCCTCTCGGCGTATCAACACATGCTCGCCAAGAAGTCAAAACCACTCCGTAGCAGATCAATTTTATGAGTGAAATCACATGGTACCTCGATTCCTGCACAGACGGCTTTCTTCTATCCTAAAACGAGATACGGGGAGTCAAATACGCGTGTTCTTTTCAGATAGCAAGATATACCCATAACGCACGATACAATAGATACCAATACTGAAAGGCCGCAGTTTGGACCGTATACGGTCGAGGTGTTTATCCAGCAAGCGGCGCATGTCGTGATCTAGCTCGCAGTGAAACGCCCTATGGACTAACTGTTCAAAGGGTACAGGCTTCCCACTTTGTTCGAAGAGGGTGGTTACAAGCTCATACTCGGTAGGAGTAAAACGGACGAGTGTGCTATCGATAAGCAGTACGCGATGAGAATCGCAACGCTGAATCACATACTCACCGAGGTGCCACTTGGATGAGAACTGTGTGGGTTGAGAATCCATAATTATTTCTTCTCCTCGCTTATATCCAGATTCAGTTCAACTATGAAAACGAGAAGAATACGAACTTTTCGAATACGGATTCCTGCCTACGGAGCTAACACCGCGATAATTGTTGCCTCTACCGCACTAATATCCTCCTGACTACGCCTACAAATCACGTCTTTGAAAACGCAAAACCGCTAGAAGCGGCAGAACAAGACTATACAACACCGCCCAGACGAGGAAGGCTGCTGTGAGCGGTTCTGCCGAGGTGAAGGGCGTATTGAAGGTGCGCGTAGAGACCCCTAGGATGGCGAAGAGGTTCTGTGATGGCAGCAAGTAGAAGGAGGTGCCGTGCCATAGGGCATCGGTCGGTACGACGAGGCTGATAGTGATGGCGATATTTTGCATCGTCTGATCTTGTGCTTGCGAAATGGCCTGTACGATAAACTGCACGACACTGGATATGGGGGCCGCAATAAACAGTATAAGGGCAATGGCTCCGTTAACTATGGTAGGCACGAGGGAGCTGCCCAGAGTGGTAATTGCTAGCAGCGTCATCGTCTCTAATTCGAGTATGCCCAGCGCTCTTAACACCTCTGGGGGCCAGTAGCCACTTTGCCAATAGATCACCGCCAAGAAAGAGAGAAAAAGCACCGTTGTATAGATGCCTAAAATAAGAGCGTACCCGAGCCATTTGCCTAGCACGATTTCGGCGCGACTGAGCGGCTTGGGCACAATCACGGCAAAGGTGCCTGCTTCGACCTCACCAGAGATCATGCCAGCGGTCAAAACAATGGTCAGCAGGCTGCTGAGTAGATAGACCATCCAGCCCACCATGACGGCGATGAATATACCCCCGCTCAGCAGGAAGAGTTGTGGACTGAGTTCACTGTTGTTATTAGCCACTAAGAAATGCATGCCTACACTCAGCAGAATAGCGAATACTGTCAGCATGATAGCGCTTAGGATTACGACCGCCAAGAAGAGGCGACGCCGCAGCGCTTCTAATAACGTGAAGCGTGTAACTAGTAATAATCCCATAGTATGATGATTCCTTAAATCTATGCATATCGAATGATGATCTCCGGTAGGGGTTCAATTCATTGTACCATCGGTTCACCCCCAAACCAGCTTGGATCCGCAAATCAATGTATGAATTGAACCATTACCGATTCGATGCGTCAATAGTGCGTAGAAAGAGCTGCTCCAGTGAGAGCCGATGGGGGGTCAAGGCATAGAGACGCATGCCGCACTCGTGGACGATAGTCGCCACACTTGCGGTAGCCTCGTCACCGGGCACCTCGACCAGCAGAAGACACGGATCGTCTTCATCTTGCCGTACGGCATAGGCTACAGCACCGAGCCGATGCAGGAGATCATCACCCACGCTGTCCACGCGCACCTCGACGACGTGTGGTTCGTCAAAGAGCGAGTGTGGCGCTCCAACTTTCAAGATGCGTCCGTGGTTGATAATGGCGACGCGGTCACACAATGCCTCTACGTCGGCGAGCTGGTGTGAATTGAGAAAGATGCTCATGCCCTCGCCCTTCAAGTGCCGCAGCAGGTCGCGCATATCGCGCTGGCCCACCGGGTCGAGTCCAGAGACAAGCTCGTCGAGCAGTAGCAGATCTGGTTGGTTGAGAAGAGCTTGAGCCAGTCCAATACGCTGCATCATGCCCTTAGAGAATGTGCCCAGCCTCTGCTGCTCGCGTCCGACTAGCCCAACGAGATTGAGCACTTCCTTGCAGCGCTTTTCCAGTAGAGGGCCGCGCAAACCATAGAGCCGACCGTGAAACTCTAGGAACTCTCCCGCTTGCAACCAGCGATGGAAACTGGGAAGCTCCGGCAGGTAACCGACACGCCGTCGTGTTTCGCGGTGGCTTACTGGCTGTCCCAGCACGCGTACAGTTCCCCGCGTCGGTGCCACCAATCCGGTCAGTATCTTTACCACTGTACTCTTGCCCGCGCCATTTGGTCCGAGAAAGCCAAAAGCCTCGCCACGGTACATGGTGAAGCTGACATCATCTACCGCTACGAGGCGACGATAGACTTTGCGTAATCCTTTTACCTCTATTGCAGGCTCAAGGCCCTTTTTGTTCATCAATACTATTCCTTGAACGCAGTACTATCTACTTGTGGCTTTGCGACAAGTAGATAGTACTACGTTCATTTTTATTGTAGTGAATTGGCAGCATCCTGTATCTTTGTACCACTTGTTGTAGTGGTAGCGATCATATAGATGATACCACCTGTCTGCCAGATTTCACCTCCGGCCTTCAGCGAATCGTCAACCAACAGCACTCCTTGCGCTCCATGCACTGTTACCTGTTGGGTCTGAAACTCTGTTGGAACGGGCAGAGGAACAACACCCTTTTCCAGGTCGAGCTGTTGCAGCATAGAGTGCATCTGTGGCGATAGCTTAGGCAGGGAGAGCAGAAAATCGCGCAGGTCTTGGAGCGATGCCTTGCCCGTCGCCTTTAAAACTGGACTAGGGATTTCTGCTAGATAGAACATTGACCCTTTATCGCATGGTGCCAGCGTGGTTTCAGAAAGTGACGTGATCTTTTTGTTAAGAGAGCCGGTCTTGCCCTGTGAGCAGTTAGAGTAGTTGGCAACAAAACCAGGATCGGTGGTGATGGTGAAGGTCGCACCATCGAGTTGGTCAGGGATATGCATACTGCTCTGCCCTGTACTGGCAAGGTACGCCCGTGTTTGAGCAGCGCTAAAGGTAAACGTGCCTTGCCCGCTCTGCACAAGGAAGAAGTGCTTCATCTGGCCAACTCCTGCTGGCAGATGGCTGGGCAGCAGCAGCGAGAAATGAATAGCTTGCTGTACCTGGGATTGAGTTGGATCAGTAACATCTGCATTGTTGTTATATTGTACCTGCATGTCGCCGAAACTGCGAAAGTTGGTCATGAGGTCAAAGCGGAAGGTTTGCGGATTGATGCTCACAGGCTGAAACTGCTGCACCCGAAACAGCGAGAGGAACTGATCAGCTAGAACACCCGCGTTTGGTAGTAGTAGCACGGCCAGCAGCGCTGCCGCGACTGCTGCTGTGAGCCACGCATAGCTGCGACGCTGCTTACCCTCAAACAGCGGCATCTTCTTGCTACGTGTCACTCTAGGTAAGGGAATAATACGGCTCTTCGTCTGACTTTGTGCATGAAGCTTGGCCTGCACATCTGCCAAGGCAGCCTTTGGGTCTACATTGGTAGGTGCATCCAAGGTAGCCAACAACTCATATACTTCTCGACTGCTCGTCGCCACGTTGCGCTCATCAGCAGCGCAGTCAGCACATTGAGCAAGGTGGACTTCTGCCCTGGCCTGCTCAGCCGCAGTCAGTTCATGGTCACGAAGGCTGACCAAGTGGCCCATATCTAAACATCTGTCATCTATTTTTTGTGACTGTGATTCGTTCATGGTATCGTCTCCGAAATTCGCGTTCAGCGCGTGCCAGCAGTGAGCCAACGGAAGCTGGCGCAACTCCTGTAGCCTGCGCGATCTCTACATAACTCAGACCAACACTGCGCAGTAAGAGGTAGGTCTGTTGCCGTTCGGGTAACTCAGCGAGAACAGCGCGTATGAAGGCTGTTTGCTCGCCTGCAAGTACAAGCTGCTCGGGATTGGCTGCGTCCTCGTCTGTGCTCTGTTGTTTTACTTGCCCAGCTTGTTCTTCGTAGTGCGTACGACGCTGTTGCGTACGTAGTGCATTCAAACTCAGGTTCGTGGCGACGCGGCAGAGCCAGGCCCGCTGCTCTCCTTCACTGCTGGCATGCGGCGGCAGATGATAAAAGCGCAAAAATACCTCTTGAGCAATATCATCTGCTTCATCATGCCGTCCCGTACAGCGGTAGGCAAGCTGATACACCAGGGCATAGTAGCGCGTAAAAGTCGCTTCAAACGACTGCTCATCATGCAAAGTGACGAGAGACGTTTTTCCGATATCTGACGACATGACTCTCTTTCTCTACTAATTATTTCTATGCATAGTGCTTATAAGACACCGCTCATCGTGATTTTGTGACATGGGTTTTGTCACAGATACTTGAATTTTTGGCCCAAAAACTCTTGACAATTGTCCAGCTACCTCGTATAATCTAGATAGGTTACCAAATAAATTATATAGTAAAGTATTTGCGAACCTAGTAAATGAGGAAGGTGAGCAAATGATAATTGATCGGGACATCAACCCGACGACGCTGAAACTGATGGAAGCTCTGCGCGAGTTTCACAGGTTTAGTTGGCAGGAACACTCAATTGCAGGCTGTAAGCCAAGCGAAATTCGCCTGCTATTGTGTATTAAACGTTGCATGAAGCCTGGCAACTCCGACATGAAAGTCTCGGAGATCAGCAAGTTGCTGCATGTGACCTCTCCGAGTGTGACCCAACTGCTCAAAGGTCTGGAGGCCAATGGACTCATCGAGCGACACACTGATCCACTGGATAGGCGGGCTGTTGGCATCAAGCTGACCAAACAGGGAGAAGAAGTTATTAGGCAAGCAATGGAGCTACATACGTCTGCTATAGATGGATTGGTTGAATACCTGGGCAAGGAAGAGAGCGAGCACTTTGCCTCGCTCATATCAAAGGTAGTTCGCTATTTTAGCGAAAAAGAAGCTACCATGCGACAATCCCAATGGAATGGAGTTGAAGAAGCATGATGAGATTATTACGGTTCTTGAAGCCATATCGCCTGCTGATCGTTGTTGTGGCGCTGCTTGCGCTTGCACAAACTGTGGCCAACCTCTATCTGCCAACCTTGATGGCAGATATTGTGGATAAAGGTATC
>JAFAXQ010000046.1 GCA_019240835.1 Ktedonobacteraceae bacterium | reverse complement strand
GGTGCTAGGAGCCGAGCATCCTTCCACTGCCAGCACGCTGCATGAACTGGCTCGCCTCTATCAGACCCAAGGCAAATACGAGCAGGCAGAGCCGTTGTACCAGCGAGCCTTACGCATTTGTGAGCAGGTGCTAGGAGCCGAGCATCCTTCCACGCGAATCACCCTGAAGAATTACACCATTTTGCTCCAAACGATGGGCCGCAATGAGGCAGTGAGGAGACAAGAAGAGAAACCTTGATCTGCTTATCCTTTCTGGACGACTCACTTCCTGTTCATCTTGCCATGTGGCAATCAACGTCGAAAAGCGTGCTCTCTGCGGTGAGTTTCTTGTATTATTTTTTACTTCTCACTGAAATGCCAGTTCTCGTGTTTATCGCAGCCTTATTGCCTCTCTTTGTCCAAGCCTTCAAACGCTTGGTGCATTTTCTCCATTGCGTCCTTCTGCATCGTGGGTAACACATGGGAGTAAACTGTTAAGGTAATATTGATATTGCTATGTCCAAGTATCTCTTGCACAATCTTGGGATGAATGCCCAAACTCAAAAGCAATGTCGCTGCACTATGACGGAGGTCGTGAAAACGAATATTGGGTAATCCTGCCTGCTGCAGGAGATGTTTGAACGGGACTGTTACATAGCGGTCTGAATTGCATGGCGTTCCAAGAGAGGTAGAAAATACTAAATCATTGTCCCTCCAGGTCTCACCCGCTGCCTTTTTTCTTTGCTGCTGATAGACGCGTTGCTTTTCTAATGCCTCGACAGCCAGCGGCACTAAGATAACACCGCGCTTGCCCGCTTTTGACTTGGGCACTGATTCGGCTAAGGCGCGTTGTCCTTCCGCCCGAAATTTGCGCGGCAGACGGCCCATTGTTCGGCGTATCTGCAGCCGTTTTTCCTGTATATCCACATCGCGCCACTTCAACCCTAATAATTCGCCTCGCCTCATGCCTGTTGTCAAGGCAAGCGTGATGAGCGTTTCAAGGGGATAGCTCCCACGGGCCGCCCTAATCAATTGATGGATTTGCTCCAAGGACAATGGTATAAACTCGACCTCGGCACGAGCAGGTGGCGACACCCGATCACACACATTCCTCGTCACCAGTTCCCAATCTATTGCTGTTTCTAACGCTAAGTGCAGGACATTATGAATAGTATTGACCGTTGTTGGGGAAAGTCCCTGCTGAAGCTTCTCACCATAAAAAGCCTCCACATGCTGAACGGTCAACTTTTGCAGGTGTATCCCTCCGAGAAGTGGCACGATGTGCAAGCGGACAATTTGCTCGTAGCGTTCGTAAGTTCGAGGCCGTTTGTTATAGGCAATACTTTCTAACCACGCGCTCAAGAATTGGGCTACTGTTTGTTTAGAGAGCTTGGTCGGAAGCTTTCCTTGCTGAAGATCACTTTGCGCTTTTGCACGCTTCTCTAAGGCTTCTTTTTGCGTCTTACCATAGAACACACGCCGTTTGTTCTGGTCTAAGCGCAGTGTGGCGACCCACATGTGATCTGATGCACGTTGATAGAGCGAGCCTTCACCATTCGCTCGTTTTCGTGATTTTGGCATAGGTTACCCCACTTTCTGCTTTGTACTGGGAAACAAGCACACCGCCCTCTTACCAAGAAGTAAACAAGGAGGTGTGTCTTTCGATAGGGTTACGCCACATCCTGACGTGATCGTTGCACTATCCACTCTTGAAGGGCAACGTAGGAAAAGCGAAGAGCTTTCTTGCCAAAGCGAATACAAGGCAATCCTTCCGTTGCCATCAGTTCGTAGATTTTCGTTTTGCCCAGGTTCAGTACCTTACAGGTTTGTGTCAGTGTGAGCAATAATGGTGTAGGTGGTATATCCGCTTCTTGTGTCATAATGGTATTCCTTTTCTTTTATCATATCGGGAAACACAACATACACTAGTGTCTCTCCTCAACAAATTTTTGTAAGTAGTCATAGGCCAAGTTCACCGCGACCATATCCTGATGCAATCCACCCCGATCAGGGCGATGCTGCTTGGAAAGCGCACGATAGCGCTCTTGCAAGGCGTGTTTGGTCGGTACTTTAGCAAAGCCATAGATACGCAAGGCACTTTCTAGCGACCTGGTGAACTTCAGACGTACTGGTTGTCGTGGCGGCGGTGGCGGTTTGGGTGATGGTGCAGGCTCTCCCAAGCACTGCGCCACCTCTTCAAGCAGCGCCAAGGTGATTGTGCTTTCCGCGCCTAGGTACTTTTCGTGTACCACCTGGCCGACCCGCTTATAGGCATACCAATATCGGTCACCACGTTGCTTGGTCTCCACCCGCAGGGTCAGCGTGTGACCAGATCGGGCGCAAAAATGCATCGTCTCCGCGACATAAGACAGCCACCATTGGAGTTCTGCATCACTGGTGAGCACGCAGCAGAGCGTCCCGTGCCTGAGTTCATAGCTCTGATACGCAGGTGACCACCTGATCTGATAGTCAGCCCGTTTCGGCATCTTTCCCCCTTCCTAGGGTGCTTGAGGATAGAGCATTTCCTTTTCTCGTACAATGTCTTGCGGCACCACGCCTCGCTTGGCCCAGCGCTGCATCACTTTGTCGTAGACCACTGAGAAGAGCACCGCTGGCTCATCATCGGCGTTTAGGTCGTCACACATGGCTGCGAAGGTCGTGGCACACCCGGCAATTTGCGCGGTCATCTGCTCGACGTTGACCGCTCGGTGCCGTGTGCGCACCAGTGGCCCGAGAGCATCGAGTGCGCGATCACCATAGTCCTCAAACGCGCGTTGAATGAGCGTCCACTCCGCCGTGGTCTGCCAGCGTGTGCGGTTGGTATCCGGTCCAGGCGTGACCATCCGCAGCCATTCCCCCGTACAGTAGGCCCACAGCCGCTTCACATTGCGCAGCGTCTCATATATGTCTTCTAGCTGCATTTGATGCAATCCTGCCCGTTCGAGCGAGAACTCGAGACGCGAGACCACGGTTTCTCCATCCCATCCCTGCTTGCGCCAGAGATCATGGAACCAGACTTTCTCCGGGGAGCGCTGTCTGATTTCCAAGCCCTTGTTATAGAGCTTGCAACTCACTGGGCGGCCATGCCCACTAAAGAGAATGGTTTCTAGACGGTGACCTGTGTAGTGCGCTCGCTCCTTCTGTGAGGCTTCGATGGCTTTCTTGCCTCGTGCTCGCGAGACAAATACCTCAAGCCAATCACTGGGCGGCTCCAAGCCTGCAACATCCACACACAGATCAAGTTGGGCTGCTTGTAAGAACAGATGCGGCCCAAACAGGTCCATCAGGAAGCTATGGGCCTCCTCTACCGCTTCACTGACACGAGGTACTGACCACAAATACCCGCTAAAAAAGGTCACCTTGGTCAACATGGGTATCTTTAAGCGTGGGGCCAACGCCAATTGAATGCAATCATTCTTCACGAGGTAGCGCCACGTCGGCGACCCGTTGGGTAACACCAGCAGACGCGCCCCGTGAAAGCTCATGGCGGTTGCCTGGGGCTTGCCCTGCTCTTTGGCGTGTTCCTGGACAGCGTGCAAGTAGGCTGCTAACTCTTCAGGCAGTTCTTGCACCGTCCTTGCTTTGCCCGTCACGGGGTCCACTCGCTTGACATTCACCTTGAGCGTATCTATGCCAACATTGACAATACAAGTCATCCTACACAGTCCTTTCCCTACAAAAACAACAGGTGAGCACCGTCTCTGCTCACCTGCTCATACGTTGGCGTTCTCCCCTAGCTCTTACGCGTGTCGCCACACGCACACCTCATCATGGCCCCTGCTCCCGTGAAATGCGGGAGAGGAACATGTTACTGATACTTCTCTGCCAGATGGGACTGCCACGATTGCCACGCCTGGAGAAACGCTTCTACTTCTTCAGGCCACAACGTGAACCAGTGATTTTCATCCAAGTCGGAAAAACGAACAATCTTCACAAAGTCCTCAGTAAAACGAGCATCCACATGAGTCATATCGCTTTTTGATCGACTCAGAGTGACCACTCTAGCATGATCTGTGCTATACAAAATGTCTGGCATGGGGTTCTGTGTCCTTTCTCGAGCTCACCCGTTCTTGCTCACCACCATCAAGCACATCATTTGCAGCAGTGCTCTTCTTCGCTTGGGGCTTCTAGAACAGGTAATGTAAATATCGAGGCCCGTGTTACTAGGGCGGGCCTCGTAATTCCCTCTTATTTACAGGCAAGCGGATAGAGACACTGCCGATGCAGTTCAATGATCTGCTTGACACGAGCTTGTCCTTGTGAGGTTAAAAACACCTTCGCCAAGACCGATAACAGCCCGTGGATGTCACCAGTGGCTAGCGCTGTACTTGGGCACTCTTTCCCCGCTTCCTCTTGCAGCGAAGTCTGTACGTCTGTTAAGATAGTTTCTACGCGCACATCGCGCAGGCTTTTTGCCATGATCTGGTCCTTTCTTTAGGTGATGCAAACACAACAGGGTTCTTGCTCCACACACACGCGTGCGGGGCTGGTCTTGACGGCATCGGGGGCGGCTTTCGTGCCGAAACGACCGACCGAGACGACCGACGCCAGCCCTGGTTCGAGGGGTCGGTCATTTCGGCGCTGCCCAGTCTACCCGATGCCGTCAAGACTCTTCGACGAGCAGCCCCGCGCGCTTGCTCTTGGTGAAGGTCTTTGCCTCACTCTCTCCCTTGACTCCCTCTGCCAGCCCTTATGGCTCCCTTCTGCCAGAGGTGGGATACTGCTATGAGGATTGTTTTCCGTTCTCACAGGAGACTCTTCATGACAGAAGAAAAGCTGCAAAAAGCGCTTGCCGCTCTTCATACCTGGGCACAAGAAAACACATGGACTCTTCTGAGAGAGAAAGAGCTACCAACAGGCCGTCAAGTGCTTGTCACCGATGGCAACATCCAAGTTCAAGGGGCACCCAGCCCTCTTAGGGACGCCTGACAAACCAAGGTTGAGCAGTGGCGAAAAGGACCAACACCTCCTTCTTTGTGAGGGGATGCATCTACATAAAAAAGTGGTTAGTCGCGCCCCAGAAACGCTAGACATGCTCACCCACAGCCTCTTGCTCAAAAAGCGCAGTTTGCACGCAAGCCATGTGCTTTGATGCAGGGTAGTTACACAACAGCACTTCTGTCACCCGTTCACGCGTGGCTTTGGTCCGTTGGGAATGCTTGACCGTTTGCCACCGCACCCGTCGCCACTTCGTCTCGGGATACCACTCTGAGAGCTGGGGAGGCTCGTAGGACGAGAGCACGACCAAGGATGCTGTCGCATTGAGCAAGGCAGCTAAGCGTTCATGGTCGGCTAGGTCAAAACGTACTCCATCCACTTGGCGGTAGTAGTCCTCGACTCCCAAGTAGGGCGGGTCGACGTAGAAGAGCGTCCGTAGCCCTTGATGCCGCTCTATGACTGCTGCAAAGTCACGGTTGTCGATCTCGACCGTGCGAAACCGCTTTTGCATGGCAGCGAACAGAGCCAGCGTACTCTGCAGGACGTGAGGTTGCCCGCGCATAGTCGCGCCTGAACCGACAGGCGTGCGCGGACCACTTTTCCAGCCAACGGAGGAGGAGGAACTGATCCAGGCACTAAAGCTGCTTTGCAGCACATAGAACCACCGCACCGCCCGCTCCATCTCATCTAGGTCGGTCCTATCAAACAGGCTCCGATAGTAGTCATAGTGCAGTTTGCGACTATAGGGAAGCGTCGAGAGGCGTGCGGCTATGTCTTGAGCATGGTCACGAAGCTGCAGCCAGAAGTTGACCAAATCTCCATTGATGTCGTTGATGATCTCATAGTGATGAAAAGGCGGTTTGCGTGCGATCACATGACAGCCCCCCATGAACGGCTCACGGTACACGTCGTAGGCGGTACTTGGTGGAAAGGTCTCCACAATCACCCCAGCCATATAATGCTTGCCGCCTACCCAGGGCACAGGAGAGCGCAGTGTCAGCATGTCAGCCCCCCATGCCTACCGCTGCATGCTCTGCCTCATGACAGGGGTGCCTCCACTGTTGCCAGCACACACAACGGAACTGATCGGCATAGACATACTCGGCTGCTTGGGCAAGAGCCTCCTCTTGAGTGGCCCCTGCCACCCAGCGCGTGGTATGCGCACACCCTGCCACGCACTCATAGCCCATCACCCCAACTACGACGGGGGGGACGGCAACAGCACCGCACACCGTGAGCAGGGGCATGTGGCCCGTGATGGCCACAATCTCCTCAACATAGTGAATGCAGTGGTCAGGATAGACCACCGTTTCGGCTGCCAACGACTCCCAACGGACACGCTCTTCGATCTCTTTGAGCGTTGCATCCAGATGACAGAGCAGCACGGCCTCCTGTCGGCGTGCGAAGACGGCCTGCTTTCCTTGCTCACAGAGCACCGTACACACCACCATCTCATCAGGGTTATCTGCATAGGTGAGCCGCTCTATCTCCAAGGCACACCACTCGTGAGGGGCCACTTGCACGACCCCGTAGCCATCAGGGGGGTTCAAACGCATTCCACCACGTTTCCTTTCGTTTGCACCCTTGCGAGAACAGAACCGCTCTCGCTAGGGAAAAGACACGAGAGAGCTTGTGTTCTTGCCTGGGCGTGTCGCGGGGTGCGTCCTTGTATCGCACACAGTGGAGCGGCTGTCAAGCCACGTCCTACGGATACGCTTGACAGCCGCTCCACTGTGTGCAGGGGTTCCTCTTGCACCCCGCGACACGCACGTCCAGGCGAAAAACGGTGTGTTGGGCAACACCGCTTAGAAGGGGTGATCTTCTAGGTTGCCCAAGGGGTCCTCGGACGCATCATCCTCGTCGCGCCGCTTGTCGAGTAACTGGACGGCGGAGGCGGTGACTTCACACGCCGTCTGCTTCACCTGATTGCGGTCGGTATAGGTACGTGCATCAAAGGTGCCCTGCACCAAGACTAAGCTGCCTTTGCGCCCGTAGTGATTGACGATCTCGGCGAGCTTTTGCCAACAGATGACGTTGATCCACAACGGCGGTTGCTCCTGTTTGTCGCCGTTGGCTGCCTTTTTCTTGGGGCGATTGACCGCCAGGCTACATTTGGTGACTGCTTGGCCACTAGGGGTATAACTCATTTCGGGATCTCGGCCAAACCGGCCAATCAGAGTTATCTGATTAAATTGGGTCATGTCTCTGCTCACTTTCTTGTGCCTGCTGGCACAGTTCTTGACCTATCCTGAGCACTTCGTGCGCAATAGCCTCACACAGCGCCTCATAGGCGAGATAGAGCGCACTGTCTACCTGCATGCTCTCATCAAGCTCATCGTCGAGCTTATTGAGTTGTTGCTCAATAAGCTTCTGGTCTGCTAATTGTAGGTACTCTCCTGCAAGTTGTAATGCACAGGTACGAATATGTCGTTGGTCTGCTCTGAGCGCCTCGAGACGCTGGATGTTCGCAAGCTCATCACTCATGATCTACTCCTTCTTTCACAACAAGGTCATTTGCTCAGCAGATGGTGAAGGTGTGGACGTGGGACGGCGCGGAACTGCTGCGGGTGCGCCGCCATCAGGCCGCCGCCGGATGGCCCCACACGGGACACCGCGCCCAGTGCGATACGTGCAGAGGTCAAAGCGGGGATCATGACTCACCCGCCAACAATGACCGTACTTCTCACAGTGGGTTTTAGGTGTGTCTGCCATGTTCACGCCTCCTCTGCACAGGCGCGCCGCAAGGCGCTACGGGCACGGGACACACGCATCTTCACCGAGGCAGCAGACGTGCCCACCTGCTCCGCGATCTCCAGGGCACTGGCTCCTTGCGCAGAGGCCAGCACCACTGCCCATGTTTCAGGCGAGAGGACACGGGCGGCGGTCTCTTGCACCTGGAGCATCTCCTCGGCATGGCTGTCCTCAGTGCAAGGGTCGATGGGTTCAGTGGGCAATCCCTCAAGCGAACACCAAGTCACCAGACGCCGACGCCTGTGTTGATCACGCAACAGATTGCAGGCGACCACAAAGAGCCAGCTTGTGATATGGCGCTGATCGAGCGTTGGCAAGAGACGCCAGGCACGCAGAAAGGTCTCTTGCACGAGGTCCTCGGCCTCTTCATGCGACTGCGTATAGCCACGTATCCGGCGCAAGAGCGGGGCGGCATGCAGAGTGTACAATTCTTCAAAGGTCATTGCTGTCCTCCTTGTTTGGGCCAGCCGAGACTGCCTGGATAGAGAGCTTCTAGGCAGGAAAGGCATATCCAGCCGTACTGTGTGGTCGTCACACTTAAAAACTTTTTCTGCCCACACACAGGACAGACGCCCCACTGTGGCCTACCCGCTGAAGGGGCAGCAGAGCAGGTGTTGTTGCCTCTGCTCATGGCTCGGCCACCACATACCCCATTAACCTATCCAACAAACGCAGCAGGTCTGTCTCTAGGAGTTGATCGGCCTCATAGGCGTCATCAGTAGGGGTAGAAATGCCACGGGCGGCACGTCGCTCCAGGTAGGCCCGCTCACGCTGCTGTTTGACGAGCAAGCGGCCACGTAGGTCTGCGAGAACGCGCGGGGACACCTCTATCACCACCTTCCTGAGTCGTGTTGCATCCTTTATGGCAATACCTCACTGTGGCGTGCAGCCCAGGTGGCTTGCACGTGGGCAGGGCACAAGCAAGACGAGCAGTCAGCAGGAAAGGGCTCGTCATGGGTGTCATACCAACACCGCACGCACGGGCGCAGGTGCTCATCAGAGCGCTTCTTGGCGAGTTGTGCCATGAGACGCTTCCAGTGTATGTGGTGCATGACTTCGCCTGCCCAGTGCGCCAGAGTAGCATGCACCTCTTTACAAAGTACCCCCAATGACCAAGATACGGGGCTCATCATAGAATCACAGTTCCTTTCCGAAAACACAAGAATCCCCCGACGTGCTATACTA
>JAFAXQ010000014.1 GCA_019240835.1 Ktedonobacteraceae bacterium | reverse complement strand
AGAGGACACGAACCGGACACGGTGGGAGACGCATTCAGCTTGGCAAGCGGTCCAACATGCCTTCTTCCCGTTGGTGCAGATTGACCTGGCCCCGATTGTGCGAGAGCGGAAGCGGATAGTGAAAAAAGAGCGCTTAGTGCAACAAGTGACGGGATGCCTCGTGACGCTGCATGCCTGGGACAAGAACAACCAACCCTGTGATGAAGGGGATGATCTGTCCTTGGTGTTGCATCGGTTCTATCCCAATGCACTTGAGTACATCGAGAAACAAAAGAGGAAGAGCTTTGATACGCTCGTACGCAAGAAACAACAAGACTATCATCTGATCGCAGCCTAGAGGAGGGAGTCTGTGAATGTACAGCAGGCTATCAAAGAGTTTCTTGAGCTTCGTGAGTTAGATAACTGTTCAGCTAAGACTCTTAGGACATATGAGCAAAGATTGCGTTACTTCTCTACTTGGCTCTTAACTGCTCATGGTGTAGAAAACGTTGAGGACTTGCAGCTTGAGCATTTACGGGGGTGGATGGCTTACCTGAAGAGGACGCCAACATACCGAGGCAAGCCGCTTAGTGATGAGTCGATACGTAGCTATGGTCAATCGCTAGTCGCTTTTTGTCACTGGCTTGAACGGGAAGAAAAATTAGAGAAGCCTATTACTTCGCGTTTCAAACTTCCTCGTGTGGAAAAGAAGTTTGTGCCTACTTATACCCAGGATGATGTTGATAAGCTTTTGCGAGCGTGTGAAGCAAGTGAATATAACGAGCCTGACATACGCAGGGCGCTTACTGCTAGAAATCGTGCTATTGTGACCCTTTTTGTGGACTCTGGTATACGTTTGAGTGAGTTAGTCGGTTTGCGTTTGGGGGATGTTGATAAGAACTCGCGTGTGATATTGGTTCATCGCAAGGGCAATAAATGGCAACAAGTACCGGTTTCTAGAGAGGGCTTTAAGCCTTTGCATCATTATCTGGCTACCCACCGTCAGGTGTTGTCGGGTGGTGGTCCTGCTCGTAAGGATGATATGGTATTCTTGGCTGATAATGGCTTGCCGCTGACTATGTGGGGTGTTGCTGCACTCTTCAAAAAGCTGAAGAAGCTTACAGGTATTAACGGTAAAAGGGTATCTGCTCATCAGTGCCGCCGCTATATGGCGACTACTCAGCTTGCTAATGGTCGTAGTCCGTTAGATGTGAGGCGGCAACTGGGGCATAGTTCGTTGAAAATGACAGATCATTATGCATCGCTCTCGGTGGAACAGTTGCAGAAGTCACATGAAAAGTACTCTCCTTGGCGAAATAGTAACTCTGATGATGGGGCTTTTGGTTCTGGTTATTGGAGTGAATGATGGGTGTTTTTAGCCGACTGGGTACAAAAAAAACTCAGTTGGCTAACATGGTTGGATTGGCTCCATAGGCTGACTGAGTGGTATAACTTTTACTACTTCTTTACACGCAGTAGGTCTGGGGTTCGAATCCCTAATCGCCCACTCAAGTAGCCTGTTAGGCCCTTCTATAGCAAGCATAAGAGCTATAGAAGGGCTTTTATGTTATAATTTGGTGAGTTGAAGCCTACTGCCTTCATTTTTATTGTATGGGGGGTGTATGATAGGCTTTAACGCAAATATTCAATCTGTTATACTATATAACTCAACAATTCGGCTTTCAATATCATTCTACCATTATTTGGAATGAAGGGAATATGTCCAGGCGTACTGCTTGGGGATCATTTCAATCAGCATCGGCTCCTTATGTAATTGCTCCTGTAGAAGTGGTCATTGTGTTGTATAAACGATACTGGAAGAAGCAGTGCAGTTGATGATACTGTGCTTGACCCTTTTCTAGGGAGCGGTAGTATTCTTATGCCTTGTTTTACCCACAATAAAAACGGCATCGGTGTTGAGCTTGACGCAAAATACTATAAGCTGGCCATTAAGAGATTGAGGAAAGAATTACGTCTTGACCAACTTACCTTTGAGGATGCTTTGGCACTTGATAGCGCTGAAGATACTACAGAAGGCAATACGGTTGTAGCTACCTATTAAAGTTAGGAGACGAAGAATTAGGGTTATTACGAGACACGCCCCGCCCCAGAGCGTGTCTCGTAGGTGGCGGGTCTAGCACCCGCCATGTCCCCCCCCGTGGGCCTGTTTGCAAAAAATTGACGCGCACCCATCATTGTCGTGGTTTCATCCAATATTATTGTTCAGCTTGTAAACAGATCGCTTCACTTCTCTCATCAGAAGTGCTATACTGCATGTAGGCTCATTAGTCCGTTGCAATAGGATGCTTTGACATAGTTTGTGACAAATCTTGCAGAGATGCGTCTTTTTATATAAGATCGTAGTGTGAATATATGACGGCCATTAACAAGAGAAGTATGAGAGAGCAGCGCATGTTGAAAGAGCAACACAGGTTTGTGAACAACAACAATGCTTATAATACCGGTAAAAATAATTTCCACTTTGGAAATTATGACCTGGTTCGTCGTATTGATGTTGGTGGGATGGGTGAGGTCTACTTGGCGCATCAGCGTACGGCCTTTGGGCGCGAGGTGGCTGTAAAGATTATACGCTCTGATCTTGTACATGATATGACAGCGCGTCGGCGCTTTCTGCGCGAAGCCGAGGTAAGCGCCCACCTGAAACATGAGCATATTCTCCCCCTCGTCGAGTTTGGCGAAGAGCAGGGACGCCTTTTCCTGGTTACGCCCTACATTGAGGGCGGTACACTCGCCAAAAGACTGCAAAATGAGCCACTTTCCCTCTCGGAGATCCATCAGCTCTTTAGCGCTCTCGTGCGGGCCGTTGTCTATATCCATAAGCGCGGCGTCATTCATCGTGATCTCAAGCCAAGCAATATTTTGCTTGACCGTGAGGAAGGTGGCGACCAGATTTATGTCCGTCTCATTGACTTTGGCATTGCTTCTATTCAGGGCACGACGGCAAGTCCACCCTTGACAAGGGCGGGCAATGAGCTAGGTACGGTTGCCTATATGGCCCCTGAACGCCTTTCAGGTATTGCAGCTCCTAGTAATGACATCTACTCGCTCGGTATCATACTCTATGAAATGCTAACCGATGACCTACCCTCAGAGGGAGAGTTGCTGTCAATACTGCATCCCTTTGACTACGTAGTGGAGCGTTGTACATTAGCTAACCCGGAGGATCGCTTCGCTAGCGCAGACGACCTATTGGATGCCTTTGAGCAGGCATATAAGACTTTCGCCGCATCAGCCAGAACGCAATCGGTTGTTACCCCTGAAACACTGAACCAGAACAATTTTCCTACACCTAAGTATGCAACAGCAGCACATACAGAGAACGAGGTGCTACAGAAAGCCTCACTACAGCAGCATGCGGAGATTGTGTTACCAGAAGCTCCTCTGGCAATGAATGGTGCCTCCCCTGTGCGTACGTTCAATCCAGAGGACTACGGCGCACCTACTACCCAGCTTGATCCCGCGCAACTGTCGCAAAAGCAGAAGCTCGTCGAAGTAGTACCAATTCACACATCTAGCAGACTCAGACGGCGCAAGCGCTCTCTAGTCGGCTTCATCTCACTAGCAATGGTCGCACTCCTGGTGGTGACGGCAGCCATCGGCTTTTTTGTCTTCCAAGCTACTATCTCTGCCAATGCGACAGTCAGTCCCCAAGTTCACCCACTCAGCAAAGTGTTCACCGTGTTTGCCAGGCCGACACAGCAGGATATTAATGTAAACTCAGCTTCTATCCATGCCAGTGTAGCAACAGCTAACGCGACGGGTTCAAAGACCAGCCCAGCAATAGGTCAAATATGCACTCCCTTCATTGGCTGTATACCCATCGGCGGCTCTTTTGACGTTGACGGACTTGTGGGGCAGACGCGCTCAGATCTGAGAGCACAACTGGATCAGGAGCTGCAAGCAAAGGTCCGCGCTGACGGCGGCACAGAGGTAGGCGGTATTCGTTACGGAGACGGCCCTCTGTCCTCAAACCCAACCACAGACCAAGCCGGTAGGACGGTCAACGTCGTCTCTTTAACGGAGCAAGCAAGCGTTGAATATATCAAGCCCAGCGATCTTCGTAGCTTGGTGCGTCTACTGTTGATACAACAGATGAACAAACAATTTGCCGGTAACTACATGCTCATTGATCGGTTCACGCAAATGGGTCAGCCTGTTGTACAGGACGTAGATGGAAACGGCGTCATAACCATACAGGTCGCGGCTGGTGGAGTAGCGAAGTCCCAAATTTCGGACGATCAATTGAGGAGTATGACGGAGCATCTGACAGGGTTGAAACTAGAAGCCGCAAAGCTCTTCTTAGCTCAACAGCAAGGGGTTGATCCAAAAACAATTACTATTCGCATTTCCTACGGTGATACTATACCCAGTAATGTGCTACAGATTCACCTTATGCTGGTTGATCCCAACACCACCAATCTGCCTACGGTGCAGTTGCCACAAGTAGGGGCCTGATTTATCATGCCCATGATCTATCATGCCCATGCGTGGGGCACGATAAATCGGGCCCCTACCGCAGTTGTTTCCACAGGGCTTTTACTGTTCGTGTTGACACCTCGTAGTCGAAGCCACGACGCTGCAGAAAGGCTCCCAGGCGTGTGCGAAATGTGGCAAAGTCTATATCAGGAGAATGTAACAGTGACACAGCTTTTTTATAGCCTGCACGCCTAGCGCGTTCCTCATCTTGCTCCTCACTAACTAGCTCATCCACAATTTCACGCTCTATACCTTTCATATACAGTTCATTTTTCAAGGCATGTGTACCCCGCGGACTAAATTGCTCTCGCGTCTCTATCCAGAACGAAGCAAAGTCGCGGTCATTCACCAGTTCTAGGGCATCGAGTCTAGCAAGCACAGTCTCTACTAGCGCAGCAGGCGTCTGCTTGCGTCGCAGATAGCGCCTGATCTCTTCCCGACTGCGTGGGCGGAACGATAAATAGTTCAGCGCACGGTCAACTGCCAACTGCAGTGCCTCTTCGTTTCGTAACTGCTCCAACTGTTCTGCAGAGAGTTCTTGGTCAAGCGCCAACGCCAATTGATCCACAATTCTCGCATGCGCGCCCAACAAGAAATGACCATCTACATATACATTAATGCGTTCAGGATTGTTAGCTTGTGGTTGTAGCGAGGTAATACGCATGATCTTATTTTATCACGCGTTATAAGGTTTCTGCTTCCGGCAGCATCTCGCTTAGGGGTACTTCCCTTTTGTGACTGATATGATTATACTCATCCACGAAAACGATCTGTGGTACCAGCGAACGTATCTCTTCCTCAGTATATTGGGCATAGCTAATGATAATGATGAGATCACCTTCCGAGTTCAAGCGGGCCGCCGCACCGTTTAGGCAGATGACTCCAGAACCGCGAGCGCCAGCAATAGCATACGTCTCCAAGCGTGAACCGTTGCTAATATTCACGACTTGAACCTTCTCATAGCAGTAAATGTTGGCGGCGTCCAGCAAATCCTGATCAATAGTAATACTCCCCATATAGTTGAGATTAGCCTGAGTAATAGTGGCGCGATGAATTTTTCCTTTGCACATCGTGCGCAGCATGGGGATGGTTGCTCCTTTCATATTCGTCCTCTACAGAGTATATACTCATCTCATAGGAAGGGAACATAGCAGATAACAACTCCTCACGCAGACTAATCGCTTGTTCATTTCCACCTTCCTTAAGGTATAATTGTAATTATAAACTCACCTACTGTTCTGCAGAGAGGGATCATAAGCATGTTACTCCAGGCGAACATCCGAAAAATGCTGGTCAATGGTGACCAATGGGCTAATTGGTATGGCTACCACATACCACTAAGTGATGAACATTTTGTCATCTGGACTCCAGCAAGGACACAAATGCATTGGAAACCGGGCACCTGGGTCTTGGAGAAACACCAGTTA
>JAFAXQ010000210.1 GCA_019240835.1 Ktedonobacteraceae bacterium | reverse complement strand
TCCAGCACCTGCTGGAACGCCTGCTCCACCTGCAGCGCCCTCGCGATCTGGGGATGCGTTACATAGGAAACTGCGTTGTAGTACCCGGCCGCCGGGCTCTGTTGGTTCTGGAGGAACTCCTTGAGCCCACGGGTGCTCATCCGCACGGACTTCTCGTCGGGGGAGCCGGACATCCCCCTGTTGAGCGCCTCGACGCCACCTGCCTCGCGCAGCCAGGCCTCGAACCTCGACCACTCCTTCGTGTGCTGGAGCCAGTCGATGAAATTCTCGATGCCTATCCTGATTATCGCATCCTCGATGTACGGGTCCCAGTCGGTCTCGAAGGTCGTACACCACAGCAGGCGCTTGCCGCCGTCGAAGATGACGTGCCGCTCGTCGCGCAGCCCCGTCTCTATGTTCAACTCCCGGGGCGCGTTTTTCAGCGTGTTGGCGAGCCGCTGGCAGGCCGCGCGCAGCTCGTCCTCGTGGCCCGGTATGACCTCATAGAATGTGGCCAACTCGGAGATGACGCCGTCACGGTTACCCATGCCCGACTTCTTGTTGAACTGATTTGCTGTGTCTGTTTTCTGCGATGTCATGCTGCTCTTCTCCTTGTCGTTGGTCAGACCCGAGCTGGTCGCCGGGTCTCTCTGTACTGAGAACTCTCTTCCTTTGACGTTCATCACGCTTTTGTCGTTAAGTCAACTGGTTGTATAGGGAACCATTTCTCAACAGGGAGGCTTCACTGGCCTCTGGATGATCGATCGAGAGGGAGACGCTGCCTGGACGCCAGTACTCGTGGCTCTCCTGTTCAATCGGCAGAGCAACGGTGGGATCAGAGACCAGTGATAACTTCTCGGCGAGGTGTTCAAGAGCAGTCGCTAGAAAGAACCCTGTTGAGGTCCTGGAGCGCGGAGAAATAGCTGTTTTTGCTCACCTTATCCGGTTGCTGCTGGATCTCGGGCTGACGCTCACTTGACCTGCTCGTCGGGGGCTGGATCGCGGACGGAAGCAGACCAAACAGGTCGAACTCCTTGCATTCCTCCATCGTACAAGCAGTATCGCGACTCAAGGTGGGATCGACTTGGCAGTGCAGAGCCAGCAACGCTCGTTTCCAGACGCCTGCGCCCATCGGACTGATCGCCGGGCAGATGCTCGTTTCTCAGCAGTTCTCCCTTCTCCTCGTGAGGGAGGGCACGAGGGGCCGTCGAAATACAGGAAGACACAAAGAGACACAATGACAAAAGTTTTACCTGTTCACGAGTGTATCCTTTCCGTGGTCTGCTGTCAAGCAGAAGCATGCCTCATTTCCCCCTATTCCACAGATAAGTGTAGAAGAAATGCACAAGCTGGCAAAATCGCTGTTGTCCGTTCTCTTTCACGCAACAAAACGCCCTACGTCGAAGGATTGCTCGTGTGCGCCCACGGTTGCACAAACTCGGGCAGCCTTTCTGTGAAGATCTTCCGTTGGCACTGCTGATTCTGGCAAAAGAACTTGCCAACGGTAAGCTGGAGACAGAGCTGTTGGCCGCAACAGGGCAGGTCTTTGAGATACCGCTGATAGTGACTATGAACGGCATCTGACTCTGCATGGCAGAGCGGGCAACGGCAGGTGGGGTGTGTCGAAAGCACATGGATCATTAAGCTGGTCTCCAGCTTCTCAAGGTGAGTCATCTGCAATCCCTGGGGTAGGGGCAAAAGGGACGTCCCTTCCATCGTCAACTCCTCGTAAATGCTACAGGTTTTTCACGAAGAGTCTCTCATTGTCTCTCTCTCTGCCAAAAGGAAGCAAACCCTGTTTCACCAAAGCGGTGTATGAGCCACCTATCGTTGGCGCAAAAGAAAGTGATGGATGCCCGTGGGGGCGATATTACTCGTAAAAATCTGGTGCTTTCTTGAGCGTTTGCCACTGCTGGCCATCGTGACCAAAGATGACAAGCGCCACGTGCTCACGCGCGACTAGGTCAAGGAGTTTGCGTGTGCTGGCGCGCAATTGCTCCTCGTCCTCAACTGGTTGGGCTTTGCGATCAGGGGTGAACTGACGCTGAAAGGATACTGCGTCGATTGCTAGCAGCACGGGGCCAGTCTTCGGCAGATGTACCAGCACCGATTGATGTCCAGGGGCGTGCCCACTAGACTCGATCAACGAGAGTCGAGGGAGCAGTTCGGTGTCTCCATCAATCAGGCGATAGTGTAGTGCGGGATGATCCCAGTGTGGGCGGACGGCAGCAAAACGTGCATATCCGCTACGCGCTAGTTCGTAGTGTGTACGCTGAACGATCAGTTCCGCGCTCGCAAAGGAATCGTGATAGCCCGCGTGGTCTACGTCAAAGTGAGTGCAGATGAGCAGATTGATATCGTCAGGGCGCAGACCAAGGTCGGCGAGATGCTCAAGCACATTTTTTTCTTTCGCGACTAGCGGCGCTCCTGATGGTGGTGTGTAGTCTGCAGGCAGGCCGCTATCAATCAGAATGTTCTTGCCATCGCTCGTCTGAACGAGATAGCACCCGCTCGATAGTGCCAATGGCCCCTGAGCGGTTGGAATGATGGCGGTACCTAACTGCATGAGGTAGAGTCGTTGTGGAGTTGTGTTAGTCATGGGTATGTACTCGGTTTCCAATTTCCAGCGTGCGCCTTGCGCCTTGCTGAACGTTCGTCTAGAAGCCATTATATCACATCCGAAAGCTACCTCAACAGTAATTTATCCAACAGCCTTCTTGACCGCTGTGATCTGCTCGTCCAACGTCTTGACCACCTGCTCATCCTTCCACGATTCCAGCTCTTGTCGGAGAGTAAGTACCCGTTGCAGCGTTCGTGCTGATCTGATTTGCTCTACTTTTTCCAGAGCTTGTTGAGCGAAATGACATGCTTGCTCAAGATGACCCTGCTGGATGCATGCTGTGCCCAAATCAGTGAAACGGACGGCCCAGGAACGCAGCATACCAGAGTTCATGTCCAGCAGGGTGAGTGACTCTTCCAATGCCAGTTGAGCTACAGAGGGTTGACCTAAGCGCAGATAGCAGACGCCTTTGTAGCCCAAAAAACTGGCTTGCTGGGACCGTACGAAATCTCCGTCCCGTCGACTCTCACCACATCGTATTACCTCTTCATTCTGTCCATCCTCACATTGTCCAATAAGCCGTTCGGCGCGGCCCAAGGCTTGTTCACAGATATGCAGATCACCCACAAGAGCTCTCGTCTCTGCTTCCCTCAGAGCTAACCCGGGAAGCTTCGCCAAAATTGTGTCGCTCAGCGATGCTATACGTTGTGCCTCTGCTAACAGAGGCAGTGCCTTATGTGGCTCACCTTTGTAGACAGACAGAAAGCCCATCGAGCGAAGTCCTACAATCCACAATACATCACTGTTCCCTTGCTGAGCAAAACGTAGAGAAGACTGGTAGTAGGTCTCGGCTTCGCTATACAGATGCATATCGAAGAATATATCGCCGACAATTTGTGTGACATCACTGCCTATTACGCACAGTCGCTGTTGTGTTTTGGGTGGAAGTGCGTCGTGCAAGAGCTGTGTAATCGTGCCCAAGAAGCCCAATCCACCACTGAGCAAGTCAGATTTTACGGGCGTGCGTCTAAAGATATCCCAATACTGCATGGTGATGGATTCCAAGTCAGCGAGCGTAGCTTCATCGACGTGTGTGGCATGGGTTAACACGTTGACGAGCCGTTCCAAGGAGTAAGGACTGAGTGGCTCGTGTGGCAAGGTTGTCAGCGCGGTACTGATCATGATGAGCACGTGCAGGAAAAAATCACGGCGCGCTTGATCGACGTGCTGTCTGTTCTGCCAGTAGGCGCGCACCTCGGCGGGAAGCAGTGTGAGCAGGGTTTCTGGCAAGGCAGTGGGTACCACGTTGGCAAGGGTCTTCTGCTTGGGGGGGGTGCGGCCCGCCTGGCAGAGCCTGGCCAGCACGTCGGCGTCGATGTCGAGCAAGGTGGCCAGATGAGGGAGTTGATGGCGGTTGGGGTGACGCAGGCCGCGCTCCCAAGCAGAAATGGCTTCGTAGGAATAGTCTAGGTACTCGGCGAGTTGTTCTTGGCTCCAATGCTTGTTCCTGCGATAGGTGCGGAGCAGTTGGGAGAAACTGCTCCATGCTGGGGTCGTCATATCTGTTCCTTTCCTTGCGCTGCTGTGCTATTGCGTTTCCGTACACGTCTCATATACCATACCATATGCGGTATGGGTATTCACAGGCAGAGATAGTATTTACACATGTTTTAAAAAATATGGACAAATATAGCCAAATATGGACTTTTATTCCACCTTTTTAGGGGTTGACTCGACTTCCCTAGCGGGCATGTCGTCGGATGATCTATGAGCGAAAAGAGCAAAAATGTATCCTGAACAGCTTTTGTGGATAAGTATTCAGGATACATTTTTGCTTAGAGAAAGTTACTCTTCTTCGTTGAGTGAACGCCACACATTCAAAGCATGTTTGTACCTCATGGCAAAGACTGATCCACTTTGGGCAACATCGAGCATGTAATTTTTCCTAGTGGTTGGTGCATTGAGATCAATCTGTGCAAAACCGAGTGATCTGAGAGCACGTTCACCAGCCTTTGTGTCTCCTTGAGCATAGATCTTGTCAATATAGATCCCTTTTTCACCCAGATCTATTACGGCTTTTGCAAGTCCCTTGATAAACCTCGCTGCCCAATGTCTCCTTTGCTCTTTACTCACTGTTTGAAGTACTCCCACAGCACGTATATAGAGATGAACGTCCTTCCCTGGCTCGTAGAGCAAGATTTCATGTGGGCGTGTTGGGGGCTTTACTTGACTTGAAAGAATCTCAAGAATCTTTTGCTCTGTTAAAGGCATAATAAAAGCACATCCTACAGCTTCGCCCTCACATCTGAGGATAAAAGCAACTTCTGGATTGCGTTCTATCCACGCAGCACGTTTCTGTGGGTCAATCCTGGGTGTGTAGAAGGAAACAAGCAGGGGAGCTATTTCTATCATATCCTGTGGAGTTGCTAGGCTAAATGTAGATGGCTTTATGCTTGAAGTGCTCTTTCGTCGCCTTTTGATTTTTTTCGGTTTCTCGTTTATTGCAGCCAGTACTTGAGACTTTGGATACAACGCGCCTCTCTGCCGACCTTCCGGCAAAATGCTGTCTATATGTCCATCATGGACGCGACGACGAAATGTTGGGCCTGATAATCCGGCGGCTGTAAAGGCTTGAACGGCTTCTTGTGCGGTCATCAATTCTTCTGGAGCGTAGTTGTTATCTTCTGCTTCCATTTTCTTATTTCTAATCTCCCCCAAGAGTCATTACCAAAGGATCACTGTCAATTATTATAGCGTACTTATTTCCATTACGCAACAAAAATAAGCATTATTTTGCCTTTTATGCTTGACATATCTTAAAAATTAGGATAATATTCTTGTAGTGACTCTTGTTTGATGAACACTAAGCACAAACTCCCAAACTTGAGCACATCTTAATAGAGGCCAGTGCCGATAACACTGACCCCCAAGAGAAATGTCCAATGACTGTTGTTAACCGCAAGCATTAGACACTCTCCCCGCGCATTATGCGGGCTGAAGTGTCAATGCGTCAAGCACAGGAAAGGGCTTGACGCATGTTGAACTATGCCGAAACCACAAGCGTTAGTACCATCGTCACTGTATCAGTACTCCCACAAAACCAACATCAGGACGCTACCGCTTCTACGTTCTCGTATGCCATCGGTCCTATTGACCCTGCACAGATCATCACCATGCATGCACACCTTTCTACCGGTGATGAATGCTCTCTGCTTCTCCCTGTTCATCTGCCACGCCACATCCTCGATGACCCTGCTTTCCGAGACGGATATGAGTACAACTATCTGAGCGAAGAAGAGTGTGGCAAAGAAGAAGAGGACTGGATGACCAGTGTTACCCGCTTGGTGAATCACATCTTTTCGAGCCTGACTGATGCTCGTCTGTACCGTGACCTTCTTACCGGCGAGATTGTACCAGATTTTCTTCCCTGGCAGGTGGGTTGGTTGCTTCGTGACCTGACCCGTTTAGCTGAGACAGACCGCACCCTGGCTTACGTCGGGATTGGACATCTCTGCTTTTTACTCCCCTTGCTCATACAGGATCGTCCGGTAACGTGGCCGCGCTACGAACCGTTTCGTGCTGACATCCTGCATACACGCGCCATCAAAGCGTATCGGGCGCGGGTACACTTCTACCGTAAGCAAGGCAAGAACTACGATGAGGCGCAACGGTTAGCACTCTGCTAGAGGGAGCCTTGCCAAGTGGGTGCATATGTCCGAATGCACCTGCTTGGCAAAGAAGAGGTTAGAGAGAAGAGCGCATAGAGAGAGGGCAAGTCATCATGAGCATGCAGGAAAAGCAAGCGGCACGCAAAAGCAAACGCGCGAAACAAGCCACAGAACCGCGTCGCATCACGCGTGCGGTCACACGCATCCGGTTGACAGATGTCAATGCGGGAAAGCTTGCTGCTCTTGATGCGCTTGCCCCTGTGTATCTTATCCTCTGCCAGCAGTACGTGACCCTCTTTTGTACAGAAGAACTTCCAAACAAGTTACGTGATTCGCTCTATGAGACAGAGTTGTCAGAGAGGTGGCATCGCGTAGCCATCATGCAAGCAGCGGGGATTGCCAAATCATGGAGAAGTAACCGAGTCAATGCATTGCGTGACTACGAGAAGAGCCGGGAGCAGTACAAGAAACGGCTTGCCGAGTACAAGGAACAAAAGGCGCGGGGCATGCTCGAAGAAGGCGAAGAAGAGATCAAGGAACCAAAGGCCCCCGTATGGCGTGAGTGGAACATCCCAACACTTCAAGAATGGTGCATACAGACGAATGCCAATGTAGCCAGGCTCGAACCCTCAGAGGACAGCAGTTTTGACTACTGGTTGACCGTTGCAACGCTTGAGAAGGGACAACCAATGAAGATCCCTGTGAAGCTTGCAGACTACCACAAAGAAGCACTCAAAGAGAAAAAGCTGAATAGCAGTGTATCACTCAACAAGCGGAATGGTGATTGGTGGTTAACGGTAACATACGATGAGGAAATAGCCATTTCAACTTCACCCGATGCACCTGTAGTGGGGATAGACGTAGGGATAGCGAACTTCATCACGACAAGCACAGGCAAGCACTACGGCACCATGCATGGCAAGCTCAAAGAGCGACACAAAAGAGACCGTGCCAAACGTCGGAGAAAAGCCAAGTTGCGTGCTTGTCTGGAAAAGAAGGGTGTGAAGAAGCTCCCTTCAACGTCTTCGCGCACCGGACAGAAGCTCATTCGACAGACGAAACAAGCAATTAATCGGGCAGTGAATGAGTGTTATGCTGATCCTGACCACCAGAGCGTCCAGTTTGCTTATGAACAGTTATCGGTAGCTTCGATGCGGTTCAAGGCGAAAGCGATGAACGCGTACTTACGAGCATCAAATCTTGCTCATATTCCCCAACAAATCAAGTGGAATGCAGAAAAACGAGGGGGAATGGCAACCCCTGTAATCCCTGCCTACTCGTCTCAAGAGTGTAGTGTGTGCCACTATACGGACCGCAAAAACCGACCTGATCAGAGGACGTTCCGCTGTCAGGTGTGCGGTCTCACAGCACATGCAGACCACAATGCATCGGTGAACCTCAGCCGTCGCGTGGGAGATACAGCTCTTCAGGCGTGTCGTGACAGAGATGCCATCAAGTCCTTGCTCATGAAGCGACATGAAGCATGGAAGAAGCAACATGGCTTAGCTGTGAGTCCGAAGGGAACAAGCAGGAAACGAAAGCATTCTGTGTCACCTGGACGCTCACTTGTCATGTGATAGGTTGCCCGTAGTGTAACCTCCCGCCCAGTCGGCTGTTTCGTAAACGGGCGTAGGTGAAGGTGAGAAGGGGGATAAGTAGGCTTTGTCCTTATTTGTCCATGTTTTTCACAACTATAGACGGTATTTCGTGTGAAATCAAGTGCGTACTCCATATACAGAATTCCTCTGCGGCATGCTACTCTCATGTGCAGAGGCGTTACTAGTCCATGTAAACAGATTCTCGAAAGGAGAAAGCGTGACGGGTCACATATATAATCAAAGCGAGGCAGCTTGTGTTCCTTTGCATAAAAAAGAGGGAATGGGGAAGCGCATTCTTGTAGTTGAACCATCGCCAACGCTACGGAGAATTTTCTCGGTCTATTTGCGAGAAGCAGGTCACCAGGTGGTGCTGTTCGAGAACTATGAAGCAGCCGTCCAGGGGCTGCCACGATTTCAGGCCGAGCCGCCTGACGTGGCTTTTGTCGCATTGCGCACGTCGGTTCCACAGAGTGTGCAGGTGCTCATGAGGCTGCGAGTGCTCTCTTCAGAGGCTCGTCTCATAATGATGGTTATACGAGAGGAGAGCCAACACCCGGGGGTACAACGCATCAAAGAGAGCATGCAGGCCATCCTGTTGCTCAAGCCATTTCGCATTCGCGACATGTTGGCTCTGGTCTAAAGAGTTGAAGAACTGCAAGGGTAGAGGTATAATTGATTAGAATATTATTACTTGCAATATCTTCAAGAAGAGGAAGCAATGGCTAATCTGCTAGCACATCCAGAAGAGTTTTGCCTATGAGTCTGCAGTTCGATACAGCAAACAGCCAACTATTACCAAGGCTGCGCGTAGAGCTAGTTGCTGCCATGCTCAGGCAGCAACCGCTTACTCCAACCATCCAGAACGCTTTTTTGCATATGCCCCGCGAGGTGTTTGTCCCGTATTTCTATGAGCGCGATGAGTTAGAGCGCAAGCGTATGGCTTGGAAGCAGATGAGTCCCGACGTGATGCCAGCACATCAATATCTTGCTCTGGTCTACCGTGATGATGCGCTCGTAACGAGTGTGGATAGCCGTGGCATGCCCGATTCGTCCAGTTCGCAGCCCTCGATTATGGCCTCAATGATCGAGGCACTGGCCATTGAACCGGGACATCGAGTGCTGGAGATTGGCACCGGAACTGGCTACAATGCCGCATTACTGGCCTATCTCACTGGAGATGCAGACCTGGTGACGAGCATTGACATTGATCCTCGCCTCGTGCAACAGGCCCGCAACGCGCTGAGCCAAGTAGGCATCAAGGGGGTGCATACCGTCTTGGGCGATGGCTACCAGGGTTATCAGCAGAACGCTCCTTATGACCGAGTCATTGCTACCGCTTCAGCGCCAACTCTTCCACCTGAATGGTACAAACAGCTTGCACCCGGGGGGCGACTGGTGATGGAGCTACATGGCAGCCTTGAGGGCAGTTTTTTCCTACTCGACAAAAACAAGCAAGGGATGCAGGCGGTAGGTCGATTTTTCGATAGAGCAATCCACTTCATGCCACTTATAAATCGAGATGTAATTACTCCTTCTCTCATGATTCATCTGAACGAGAGGCTTGCACAACCCTGTAGGGCGACTTTTGAATTACCTGCTGGGAGTCCTCTTCCAGCCATCCTGAAGACCCGTTCATTTCGCTGGTTGCTACAATGGTCTATGCCTGGATGCCAGTTGCAGGAGCGCTCTCAAACCAGCCAGAACAGCAGTATTATTCATCACTTCTATCTCTGCGAGCCGGAAACAAAGACACTGCTATGCTTCTTGCGGCGTGAGCCTGGTGGACACTGGCAAGGCAGCATATTCGGAAGTCGTCCGTTATGGGACGATCTGAACAATGCCTACGCCCTCTGGCACCAGCTTGACTGCCCGGAAGTCGACCGCTATCACGTAGAGGTCAATGAACAAGGGCAAGCACTGCTTTCAGTTGGTGCATTCAGTTTTGCGCTTCCCCAGTAAGCAATCGGAGCATGATATTTCATGTAAGATGCATGCAATGAGGAAGAGCAAAATGTTTCATTGCTCCCCCTCCTTTGACTGAGCAATTGCGCACTACTTGACAATGCCCTCACAGAGGAGTATAATGAATCCGTTCCATCGGAAAACTACACATGCTGCTAACCGATTTTCTTCCAGTCCTGTCGGTCGGCGTAATTGGGTCCCGCACGGCAATTGTCTATGAACCCCGCCAGGTCCGTGAGGCAGCAACGGTAAATGGACCTCTTTGGGTGTTGCGGGGGTGTCTGATTACGCCGAGCGGCAGGACCGGGCGAAAATCGGTTTTCTTTGTCTTTTTTTAGTCGGTTGTTTTCTTTGTAGTCCATCATGAGCATACCTAAACGGAAGGGTGAAGTATGGCGTCGCAATCACTCTACCGTAAGTGGCGCTCGCAGACCTTCTCCGAGCTGGTCGGTCAAGAGGCGGTTGTTCGTACCCTCAAGAATGCACTAACGAGTGGCAGTCTTGCTCATGCCTATCTCTTCACCGGACCAAGAGGAACTGGCAAGACGAGCGTCGCTCGTCTGCTGGCCAAGACGGTGAACTGTTTGCATCCAGTAGATGGCGAGCCGTGTAATCAGTGTGAGCAGTGCCGTGAGATTACGATGGGCAACTCTTTCAATGTCATTGAGATTGACGCAGCCTCTAACCGTGGCATCGACAACATTCGTGAACTGCGCGAAAAAGTGATGATGCCGCCTGTCAGCGGGAAATACAAGGTCTACATCCTCGATGAAGTGCATATGCTTACGACAGAGGCTTGTAATGCGTTGCTCAAAACATTGGAGGAACCGCCAAACTACGCTCTCTTCGTCATGGCGACGACCGATGTGCATAAAATGCTGCCCACTGTCCTCTCGCGCTGTCAACGCTTCGACTTTAAGCGCATCACCACGCGACAGATTATTGCGCATCTCGACTTTGTCGCGGCGCAAGAAGGAATCAAGCTAGAGCGTGGAGCAGCGGAGTTGATCGCAAAAGCAGCCGCTGGTGGTATGCGTGATGCTCTCAGCTTGCTAGATCAGGCTACTGCCTACTGCGGTCAACAAGTTAGCTTGGCACAGGTGCAGATGATGCTGGGAGTAGCTGATCCGCGTGCGATTCAAACATTCATTCTGCACGTTGCACAGCTCGACAGTGCTGCCGGATTGCATCATATTCATGAGTTGGTCGAAGCAGGGGCCGATTTACGTCAAATAAATACGCAGGTTGCCGAGTACTGGCGCGCCTTGATGCTCGCTAAAGCTGGCGCGGACGTTGCCACTATTCTAGACTATGGCGAAGACTGGGTGCGTGAGATTGTGCAGATGACACAGCTCTTCACGCTGGAAGAATTAACGGCGTGTGCGCGCATCTTCGCTCAGAACGACCTGGCATACAAGAGTCAGGGCACACCTCAACTTGCGCTCGAACTGGCGCTGCTGGCAGCTATCGAACTGCACCGCCACGCGCAACCCGGCGTAGCCGCTAGCGGCTTGCCCGTAGCCGTGCAAGCCGCTGCGCAACCGACGCAACTTCGCCCGACACCTGTGGCAGAAGCGCCTCGATCAGCACCAAGTTCATCTCAAGCTCGCGTTGTCGTCTCCGTACACAAGCCTGTTGAAGCAGAGATGGTACAACCGGCGCAGGTGAGCCAGAGTGTCAAGGATAACGGGGGAAGCCTCCCCGACTGGGACGAGGTAGTGTGTGTAGAAGGTGCTGAGGAAGCAGCGCCGCCTGTATCAGCGACGATAGAGGCTTCTGCCAGCACGCAAAGTAAGATCATCGATTCCTTTGTCACTGCTGTGTCACAAACTGCTGCCCAGCAAGTGAGCGATGCTACCTCTCTGACGATAGAGCAGGTGAGGGAGAAGTGGGAGTTTGTGAAAAAGCGTGTGAAAACGAAAAGAGACGGTGCAAAGATTGCGGCAGTGCTGAATGGATACACGATCATCGGTGTCGAAGCGACTCAGGAGTTGCCGATTGTGATTCTCAAAGCAACAGCCGAATTCCACTACACGGCTCTGCAAAAGGATGACTATCACGAAGCTATTGCGTGGGCATTGCGCATTGAGCTTGAGCAGCAGTGCCGCCTGCGACTTGTGCCTCCGAGCCAGGCTACTCCGATCCCAGTGCCACCAACTGACACAGCCACGCGCTCGGCTTATACAACGCCACCTGCGCCGCCACGACGGTCAGCTTTCCGTGAGCGGCCAGCTGCTGACTCGTCGGCTCAGCGGAAAGAGCAGCCCGAAGCCTCTACTTCTACTGTAGGAAACCGCAGTGAAGCTCTAGGGGACGCCCCCACTGAGGGGTTGGTTGCCCCTGAGAACCCAGCTTTTGACAATGTGCTCCCTCTTGCCAGAAAGAACGTTGTGAGAGAGAATACTAGTAGTGCAGCGGTAACCCATGAGACGCGCCAGGATATGCTTAGGCGCAAGGTGACGGATGATCCTGTAGTTCAAGAAGTTGTACGAATCTTTAAAGCAGAGATCAAAGAAGTTTATCCAAAGTGAGGAGAGTAGTTCATGAACATGCGTGAGATACAGAAGGTACAGCAGAAATTGATGAAGATGCAGGAAGAGTTGGAGGCAAGCACATTCAGCGGTACTGCAGGTGGTGGTGCAGTGACCATTACTATGACTGGCAAGTTTGAGATCAGCGATGTCAAAATTGACCCCGAGGCGTTTAGTGCCGAAGATATCGTTGAGTTGGAAGTGATGATTAAGGCGGCTGCTAAAGATGCCTTCGATAAAGTAAGTGAGGCACAGCAGCGGCTGATGAGTAGCGCGACTGGTGGTTTAAGGATTCCAGGATTGTTTTAGCCTATGAGTGACATTGCGCCGCCAGTGGCAGCACTGATAGAAGAGTTTGCAAAGTTGCCCGGCGTTGGTGTAAAAACGGCGCAGCGCTTGACTTTCTTTATTCTGCGTAGCCCTACCGACCAGGCACGTCGCCTGGCAGAAGCGATTATGCGCGTCAAAGAGAGTATCGTCTATTGTTCGCGCTGTTTCAATATTACTGAAACCGATCCTTGCTCTATCTGCAACAATCCTAATCGCGAACGAGACGTGATCTGTGTGGTCGAGGAGCCGCTTGATGTGCTGGCTTTAGAGAAAACAGGTGTCTACAAGGGTTTGTATCACGTCCTGCACGGGGCGCTTTCTCCCATGAATGGTATAGGGCGCAGAGACCTACGCATTGATGAACTGCTCGCTCGCTTGCAGGATGGCGCTATCCGCGAGGTCATTTTCGCGACTAACCCTGGCTTTGAAGGTGACTACACTGCCAGTTTTATCAAAAACGAGATCAAGGGCAGTTTGCGTAATGCTAACTTGCGCGTTACCAGTCTTGCGCGTGGACTGCCCATTGGCGGCGACCTGGAGTATGCCGATGAAGGGACGTTGAGCCGTGCGCTGGAGGGGCGGCGCGACCTATAGGTGTTAGCGTGAATAAAGGCTATGAACATTACTCGATGGTAATCCAATGGAGTGACCGTGATCAAGCGTACATAGTTACTGTACCTGAACTTGCTGGCTGCAAAACGCACGGAGCAACATACGAAGAAGCCGTACGTCAGGCACAAGACGCTATCGAAACTTGGATTGAGGGTAGTAAGGCTTTTCACTTACCTATACCTGAACCAAAGGGATTCGGTCGGTAGAGGCCCAATTGATTGTGCCCTGTGTGTGGCCAACGGGGGCACAATCAATTGGGCCCCTACCAAGAATATGACACTCGGGGGTCAGGTTTAGCTTGACACATGGCCGTGCTTGTGGTACGATTGTTCTACTCCTGAAGATAGGTAGGAAGAGCACCTCTTGACCATTTCCGCTTTTTCACTCTTGCTAAAGAATAAGTAGACGTAGAAATAATACAAGGGGAAGATCAATGGCTAGGAAAGACAAGACCACAGACCGCAATGATAGCACAAACGCAGCTCCTATGAGCGAGCGTGAAAAGGCGATTGAGCTGGCGCTCTCACAGATTGAGCGCCGCTTCGGTAAAGGCGCGATCATGAAGCTAGGAGAGGTGGCACACGTTCAAGTAGAAGCCATTCCTACGGGTTCTATCGCGCTCGACTTGGCTTTGGGTATTGGCGGTGTGCCTAGAGGACGGGTGATTGAGATCTACGGTCCCGAGTCTTCTGGCAAAACCACGCTTTGTCAGCATATTATTGCCAATGCACAGCGTGGCGGGGGCTATGCTGCCTTCATCGACGCTGAACATGCACTCGACCGCACGTATGCAGCGCGCTGCGGTGTTGATATCAACAACTTGCTTATTTCTCAGCCCGATACAGGCGAGCAAGCCCTGGAGATCGTCGATTCGCTGGTGCGTAGCAATGCTATTGATGTGGTGGTGATTGACTCGGTGGCGGCCCTGGCTCCACGTGCTGAAATCGAAGGCGAAATGGGCGATGCGCACGTTGGCTTGCAGGCACGCTTGATGAGTCAGGCGCTACGTAAGCTTACCAGTGGCATTAGCAACTCCAACACTGCCATCGTTTTCACCAACCAACTGCGCGACAAGATCGGCGTCATGTTTGGTAACCCAGAGACGACTGCCGGTGGCAAGGCGCTCAAGTTCTATGCCTCTGTGCGTATCGACATTCGCCGCATTGACTCTATCAAGCAGGGACAGGATGTGGTGGGCAACCGTACCCGCGCTCGCGTGGTCAAGAATAAAGTTGCCCCTCCCTTCAAGAGCGCTGAGTTCGATATTATGTACAGTGAAGGTATTTCACGTGAGGGTGGCCTGATTGATCTCGGTCTAGAGATGGGCTTGGTCAAGAAGAGCGGCGCGTGGTTTACTGTCGGCGATATCCGCCTCGGTCAAGGACGAGAGAACGCGAAAGAGTTTCTACGTCAAAACAGCGATGTGGCCAATGCTATTGAAGAGCAGATCCGTAGCAACCTGCTTTCCTTTAAGCCTGCCGATGTCGAAGAGGACGAGGGGCAGGAAGAAGTACCGCTTGACGAGGGAATGTAATAGTTGCATGGCGACCGCAAACAAAGGACAAGGTACGTCGTTGATGCGGGAGCATGGCGACCGCGAGGGATCGCCACTACTATACATCAGCGAATTTGCTATAATGTATTTATATGATGAAGAAATTACGTGGGCGAAATCTTGCTCACTTTGGATGCTTGCTAGGCATAACCGTCGGCCTCACGCTTGGCATTATCATTGCTGGCGTGTTGGCCTCTGTCTTTAATGTTGCCCTCAACACTGTGCTATTCGTCTGGTTTGGCCTGACATTTGGCTTGGGCGCTGTTGGCTGGGTTATGGGAGATCGCCTCTCGTCGCGCTTTGCCCCAGAAGGGGATGTAGATCAGCAGGAGGTTGCAAAGGGCCTGCAAGGCCCTACTGAATAGGTACTTTGCCTCTTTTCAAGGCGTGCTAGGCATGGTATAATGCGTCCTGCAAGGGCCCATAGCTCAGCGGTTAGAGCAGCCGGCTCATAAAACTGCGCCCATGCGCTTTTACGTACCATGCCTACGGAGGTAGGCGGCACTGAGGTTAATGTGTCTAAAGCAGGGTCTTACCTGGATGGGAAACCTGAAAGGGACAGTAGCATGACCTGTAAAAGTCTGGTGAGGTAGAAATAGCTATCCAGGCAGCTATGCTGTATATGGTTAAGGCTGAATTGCTTGAATCCTAGTCTATGCAATATGGAGTTAGCAAGTGTGGTTATGAGGCTTGCTAAAGACCTCCTCCATAGCAGGTAGGACGAACGGGGAACCTAAGTACAGACGTGGTACGTAAGAGAACTTGGGGATCACCTAAACGTCGAGAGACGTATGGTGACGGAGTGTCCATAGTACTCAAATGATCGGGGTAATGCCCGCTACACGGGGAAGGGACGCAAGGGAAGGCGGATGGTAAGTACCGCAACCGCCTCCCTGGAGAGCCGTGTGCGTTGAAAGGTGCATGCACGGTTCGGAGAGGGACGATTGGAAACTCATTTAGAGTACGTGCCAATTATCTACTCTACCTGGTTGGTCGTAGGTTCGAACCCCACTGGGCCCATTTATAATTCATAGTCCGATGCCATTCTGTACCCATACTGATTCTTGTTTTTCGGCGCTACTAACCGAAGGTGTGCTCGGGTAGCGCCGACCTCGTCAACTGAAACTAAATAAACCTTATTAAGCTCCGCACTGTACAAGGCGAAATAGTCGCATTCTCCTCGGTAGTGTGGCGGCCGCTATCCTCTTCATCCCATTGAGAGATGGTCTGCAAGGCACAAGAGGCGAGCGCCTCCACGAAGTACGCCATGCGGTTGGTGTGCTTGCCGTCTCGTGTGCGCTTCTCGATTGGTGCTTGTAATGTCTGGGTGCGTACGTCGTAGAGCATGGTGATAAAACCGTCGCCGTAGATGCCGTAGCTAGCCAGTGTGACATAAATGGTTGCTATCTGCGACAAAGTTGACTTGGGGCGCTCATCGTGCATCGTAGCGGAAAAGTCGGCAATATAACTTGCGAACAATTCTGGCAGCGGCGGCATAGGTTGTCCTTTGAGCAGCTCTAGTGCCCGCTGCTTCATACGTTGATAGGCGCTCTGTTTAGCTGAGGCGACTCGTGGCG
>JAFAXQ010000086.1 GCA_019240835.1 Ktedonobacteraceae bacterium | reverse complement strand
ATGACCCTTTAGGGCGATTAGTGATGACGCTCGTTCTCTGTCTGCTGCTTGGCGCATGGCGTTATGAAATGGTGTCGCCACAAAGCGATGCCCAGGCTATTAGCCATTTTATCAGTCCATATGTTGTGAGCGTGCGTGGCACGGTGGTCGATGAACCCAAAGTTACGGAGCATAGCCGTGCGTTGATAGTGGCAGTCAACGATGTGAGTGGGGATGCGGGGGTTACCTGGTATCCTGTTCGTGGACAGTTGGAGGTGCGCTTGCTGGGAACACTGATAGAAGACCCGTATGGCCCTAACTACGGTGATAGTGTTCAACTACAAGGCAAGCTGCAACCTCCCTCACCACATAGCCCCGTAAACGTTTTCGCGAGCATGGCTTTTCCCCGTGTCAGCATAGGCGAGCCAGCGACGGGTACTCGTATTATTGCGGCATTGTATCACTTCAGAATAGTGCTCTCCACCATCATTGCACGAGCATTACCCCAACCAGAGGCTGCACTCTTAGTTGCACTCTTGCTCAGTTTGCGCACCCCGCCTCTCAAACCATTAATTCCTGCATTCAACGCCACAGGTGTAGCTCATCTGGTTGCTCCCTCCGGCTTCAAAGTCACGCTTCTTGCAGGTATGGTGACAAATCTTGCTAGGAAGCTCTACAGGACGGAACAACAGGTGGGCAAACGTCTGTTACCAGCGCAGAGACGTGGAGGATGGCAGCGTTGGCTGGTTACAGTGGTGACGGTGGTAATTATTCTCTTCTACACCGTTCTGAACGGGGTAGTACCGGCGGCGATCCGTGCTGGCATCATGGGGATTCTCTTGATCGTTGCACCACGGTTGGGCCGCGTCTACAACGTTTATACGGGACTTGCATTAGCTGTCGTGCTGGTGAGTGTCGTCGACCCTTTGGTGCTGTGGGATGCGGGTTTTCTCCTTTCTACACTTGGTACCCTGGGAATAGTACTGCTCACTCCCTTTTTTCAAAGGTTACTTTCCCCACTTGCCCATCTTCCATTGGGTTCTCATGTTGTTGAGATTATAGCAGTAACGCTAGCTGCCCAAGTGGCAACATTGCCTATTTCCACCGTTACCTTCAATCAAATTTCTTTTATCGCCCCTATTACTAATATACTTACTGTTCCCCTGCTGGGAGCATTCATTGTGCTTGGTGCCTGTGTCTGTGCAGCAGGGTTATTATATGCTCCACTGGCTAGGCTCTGTGGCTGGGTAGTCGAGCCCCTTCTGTGGTATGTCAAGTCTATCGTTACTTGGTGCTTTACACTTCCCGGAGCTTACATCACTACTAATAACATATCCAGCACCGTGGCATGGAGTTACTATGCAGTGCTGGCTCTGGCTGTCTATGGTGTTTCCAGGATCTGGCCTCAGCATGCCAAGGAACACCTTGCTAGTTCAACACGTATGCTGCCGAGGTACGTCTGGCAGAGCATACAAGTGGGGATAGCTCTAGTCTTTGTGATAGCGACGGGGGCAGGTGCATTGACTCTGCAGCCAAATGGGCATCTCTCCATCACTTTTCTGGCTGTCGGCCCAGCGGGGCAGTCTCTGCAGGGTGAAGCTATTTTGGTTCGCACCCCTGATGGCAAGACGCTACTCATCGACGGGGGAAGTGACGCAGTCTCCCTGTCGCAAGCGCTCGATAGTCGCCTTCCCTCCTGGCAGCGTTCCCTTGATGCTGTAGTACTGACATCGACTAGGACAGATCATCTTGCAGGGTTACAAGATGTGATCAATCGCTATGACATCGGCGAGGTGATTGACGGAGGCATGCTTCATCCCTCTAACGCATACGCTCTTTGGCGTAGCCTTATTAGAGAGCGCCACTTTCCTTATATGAGAGCCATGCAAGGCATGAATATTAGTATAGGTGCTCAGGTTGTGCTGCAAGTGCTCTGGCCCCATGCAAGTTTGTCTAAGGGAAAAGACGAAGAACGCAGGAATGCTCTCGTCTTGCGTCTCGTTGCTCCTGGAGCGCGTGTACTCTTTCTCGGGGAAGTTGCAAACAGCCAGCCTGCACTACAGGGCATTCTGTCCGAGGTGGACTCGAACCATTTACGTGCTGAAATCGTACAAGTCATAGGTGAAGTTACGACAGGATTTCCAACGGAGCTGAGCGAGGTATTACGAGCAGTGCATCCAACACTACTTATCGTCACCCCTCCTTCTAAGCTGCACAAGGGGAGGGTCTTGGCGAGAGACACTTCCGCTGCACTGTTCGAACAGACAACTTGGCAGACGATATATACCGTACAGACTGGAACTACAACGTTGAGCAGCAGTGCGTCCGGCTGGAGTGTGGATACGACATAATATGATACATCGCATATCTCTACAACAAAGGAGTGTAGTGTTATGATTTGTAACTACTGTGGAAAAGAGATCTCGGATGGCACAGCCATATGCCCTGTCTGTGGGACATTGACAGAGCGAGCAAGGCCCATATCTGCATCTGTACAGAATGATAGTGCCTTGCTCAAGGAGATCATTCTTTCGCTCTTGGGCATCTTTGGCATTGGCTGGCTCATAGCAGGTGAAACAACGGTTGGGATTGTGTTGCTGTTAGCAAGTTTTCTAATCTATTGGCCCATGATGTTACTAGGAACCTTTTTTACGCTAGGTCTTGGTCTGATCTGTCTAGGACCACTTGCTATCAGCGCGATTATTGTCAATGCCGTCTTACTTAACACCACCCTCAATCGCAGGGCAAGGCGCATTCACCCAGTAATGCCTCCCCCAGCACAGATGCGGTCACGACAATGGTAGTAAACTGCGCAGGTATGGTGACCGCAGGGTCACCACTGTTATACTATGGAGTGGTAGATAGGTGTATCGTAGGAGCAACTCTTGCGTTCGCTCTGTTCTCTTATTTAGGGAATGCTAAACGACGATATTTCTCGCGTGACTCTAGCCATGCTTCATCAGAGAGGCCTAGTTTTTCTCGCAATGACTCTGGTGGAAGGCCCGACCGCAGTTGCTCTACTGCAAATATATCGCGCAGCAGTTGTAGCGTAACACGCTTCTTTATGTTGGCTGCTTTAACTGCTCTGGCGAGAATATAGTTGAGGTTACGATCAGTGCAGGGAAATACTTCGTGCGTGATACGATATTTTCGTTGATACTCTTTAAAGATATCGGTAAACTGCGCTGGCAGAGCCAATTTGCGTTCGCGATGCTGCTTACCTGTCGAGGCCGAAAAGTGGATGGTTATCGTCGGCACTTGTGGCTCGGAAAGGTCAATATGCTGCACCTTCAGGCCCATTACCTCTTCTTTCTTCAATCCTGTATGTAAGATGAGATAGATCAGGCAATGACAGCGTGCATCTTCCGCGGCTGCCTCGAGCAGGCGCTGGACCTCATCGGCGAAAAGAAGTTCCGGTAGTGGAGGAAGGGGACGCTCTAGTACGAGACTTGCTGAGGGGTCTTCGCAGATAACTCCTTCATGCGCGAGCCAGGAGAAGAAATTCTTGAGAAAGGTTACGCGCCGTGACATGGTCTTAGGAGCAGGCGTCTGGCCTCTTGTGCCAAACTTGAGCTTCATCAGCCAATCCGTGAGATGCTCTTTCGTGATACGCCCAACAGGTGTATCACGGTCCATGTAGTCGCTGAACATCTTCAAGTCTGAGAGGAAGCAGGTCACTGTATAGTTCGATTTGCCGCGCAGCAGCAACTCTTGCTGATAGGGAATAACACAGGCGGCAAGGCTTGACTGCTCAGTGAGGGGGTGAGTACGCACAAGAGGGGGAAAGGGTGTCTCTAAGGCACCTGACGGCTCTCGAATGATCGCTGGCGCGCCGAAGAGGCTTGGTTGCATGACGGTGCTGTCGTCAGTCAGCGTCTGCTCAGGCTGTGATTCCTGTTGCGTATCTTTCTGCATGCCTTCTTCCTCAATGCTATGCTGCTCTGAGCTTGCGTGATGTTTTTCATTATAGCAGAAGCCGCTCAATTGGTACAGATGGAATTTTGCGTGATAGCTTTGTTACAAGTAATGCCAAAGTGATACAGAGGTTAACGCCCACGGGTAATCGTCTTACGTAGCAAACGAAACTCTTCACTTGGTTCCAGACCGAGTTCCTCTTGCAAGAAGCTATAAAAATTATCGAGTTGTTTAAGCGCCTTCGGTAGGTTGCCCTGGAGGAAGTGTGCCCTGGCGATGGCATATGCTGCCTGCTCACAGTAAGGATCTACTTGTAATGCTTGGTGGGCATACTCGAGTACTCTCTCCAAGTCGTTCTGCTGTAAGTAGATCTGGATAAGCCGTGTTAGGGCTTGTGAAAAGTGAAGATCATACTGCTGACGATAGACCTGAAAGCACTCCTCATAGCTATCTTCGGAGAGGAACCCCCGCTCACAGTAACTTACGACTTTTTGGTAGTAAAATGCAGCTTTCGTCGCCTCTCCATGTCTATCCAGTTCGCGAGCGTGATCAAGCAAGTGATGTAAACTCACCACATCGACCCACCAGGATTCGTCCATCTCAAACCAATAAAAGTTGTTGGCATTGCGTCGAATGAAGGACGACTGCTGCCCAGATGTCAACTCTGGTTCAAGTAAATGGCGTAAGTAGTGAATCGTCACATACAAGTTCTTGGAGGCGGACTCTAAAGGCATGTCTGGCCAAAATAAATCAATCAACTGATCAGCAGAGAATAACTTGCCCTGATTCAGGATAAACCACTTCAGAAGAGACTTGGCTTTGTTACGCCGCCAGCGCAGCTCACATGGCGCAGACCCACGAAAGAGCCGGAATGGACCGAAGAAGTACACGCGGTGGAATGCCGCATTCTCCTGTTCATGCAGGAGAAGAGCAATACTCATATTGTATGGCGCTGTTGGTTGTTGAGGTAATAGCATTGTCGATCTATCCTTTATAGTTTCATCTCTCGAAGCACTGCTCGTTTGCAGTGGTGTGATTCATTGATATACGATAGTGCGTTTTTCTTGTTCTATTGCATAAGACGACGGAGATCCGAACTTTTCTGGTACAGATTTCTGGTCATAGGGCACCTCGCGTCTCTGGTGTGCTTCTTACCCTATTTGAGCATGACTCCTGATCTTGGCTCGGTTGCAGAAAGTACGATGATCTGATAAGGTGTTTTTCGTTTCATCTTTGTAGCGGTAGGAGCAGGCTACATTGATCTCCAAAGCTCTTGTTTAAGGCACTAGCCCAGCAAGCTGTAGGGGTTCTGTAGCAGACGCTTGATCTCCTGGAGAAAACGCGCAACACTTGCCCCATAGAGGATACGATGGTCGGCTGAGACGGTCATTGTCATCAAGTCGCAGATAACAGGCTCTCCATTGATCGGAACGAACTGTTTGCGTGTCGATGCCACGGCGAGAATGGCAGCTTGGGGCGGGTTGATGACTGCGACAAAGTCAGTGACATCTAGCATGCCCAAGTTCGAGACAGAGAAAGTACCTCCTTCGAGATCAACTGGAGCCAACTTGTTGCTCCGTGCCTTCTCAATGAGGGTTTTGGACTCCTGAGCAATACTACGGATGCCCTTGATATTGGTCTGGCGGATCACTGGCACTGCTAGCCCGGCTGGCACGTCTACCGCTATGCCAATATTGATAGCGTGATGCTGCACCACCTGACCGTTCTGGAAGGATGTGTTGACCTCTGGGAACGCCTCTAGTGCAAGAGCACACGCCTTGACAATCATATCGTTGATGCTAACCTTCATCCTCTCGGCACTGGCATGCGCGTTGAGGAGTTGACGCATGCCCAAAACATCGGTCATATCCACTTCGTTGCTGACATAAAAATGTGGAATAGTCTGTTTTGCCTCGACCAAGCGTTGGGCGATGAGCATTTGCACACGTGAGAGGGGGATAATTTCCCCGTCTGGCGGTATCCTCTCTTGCTTGATGCGTGCTGGGACGTCCTGTGGAGGAGCCACTGAAGGTACTGCTGGTAGCGCAACAGCGGTAGAAGGAGCAGACGGCTGCTCAAGAACATCCACAATGTCGTCGCGCACAATACGACCAGAGGGGCCAGTGCCTCGAATCTGGCGCAGATCAAGGTGATGTTCTTCGGCCAAACGACGAGCTAGCGGTGACGCTTTGATCAATCTCCCGTTACTACTCTCTACCATATCAGAACCTGTTGTGGTGGCTGTAGGGATAGGCTGCACTCGTTCCTGGATACCCGCGCCTTGCTTATCTTGTCTTGCCAGGATGGATTCACTCTCCTGGTGCTCTCCTGCTACAGTCCCAATAACGGCAACTGCTTGGCCAGTAGGGACGGTTTCGCCAGCCTGTACCAGGATGTTCTCAAGGATACCAGTATCGTAGGCTTCCAGTTCCATCGTGGCTTTATCCGTCTCAATCTCGGCCAAGATATCACCCTTCTTGATCGTCTCACCGTGCTGCTTGAGCCAACGGACAATAGTCCCCTCCTGCATAGTATCGCTGAGGCGTGGCATATTGACTTGGGGCATAGATTATCTCCTGTGTCTAGGTGCCAGCTCGTTAATAGCTTCCATCAACTGCTCTGCCCCTGCTAGTGCCGCTCGTTCAAGTGGTTTGGAGTAGGGCAGTGGCACTTCAACGCTTGCTACACGTTTAATAGGGGCATCCAGAAAGTCAAACGCCTCTTCCTGGAGTGTTGCGGCAATCTCTGCACCAACACCAAAAGAGCGCCAGCCTTCTTCGAAGAAGACCGCTCGGTTCGTTTTCTTAAGGGAGGTAGCGATGGTTTGCGTATCCAACGGACGTAGTGAGCGCAGGTCCACGACCTCGACGCTCAGGTGGTGTTCTTGTTCCATGCGATAGGCAACATCCAGGGCTATTGTCGCCATACGTGAGTAGCTGATCACCGTCACATCAGTCCCCTCTTTGGTTACTTTCGCTTGTCCGAATGGCACCATGTAGTCGCCATTGGGCACTTCTCCCTTGCTATTATAGAGGGCCAGATGTTCGAGAAAAATGACCGGATTGTTATCGCGTATGGCTGTCCGCAGCATGCCTTTGGCGTCGGCTGGGGTAGAGGGGGCCACCACTTTGAGGCCAGGAACGTGAGCAAACCAGACTTCCAGGCTTTGTGAATGAGTGGCAGCAAGCTGCTGACCTCCACCGCCGGGGGTGCGAATAACCAGAGGGACAGAGCACTGTCCCCCAAACATGTAGTAGATTTTGGCGGCATGATTGACAATTTCATCCATAGCCAGAGCGATGAAATTGATGGTCATGATCTCTACGATGGGACGCAGTCCAAGCATTGCTGCTCCAATCGCCATACCCACGAAGCCATTTTCACAAATGGGAGTATCCACGATACGCTTCGGGCCAAACTCCTTCAATAGCCCAGCAGTGATTTTGTAGGAGCCTTCGAAAATGCCGATTTCCTCACCCATTAAGAAAACACTTTCATCGCTCAAGAGTGCCTCACGGAGAGTATCGCGCAATGCCTGTCGATAAGTTATCTCCGCCATGCCCGATCCCTTTCTACGAGCGCCTCGTCAGGTGCGTAGATATAATCGAAAAGTCTCTCTACAGAAGGATTGGGGCTCTCATCGGCAAACTGAATGGCAGCAGCAACCTCTCGCTGTGCCTGCTCATCAAGTTCACGAACTTCGTACTCATCAAGCAGACCAGCCGCAACGAGGCGTGCAGCGAATGCGGGAATGGGGTCCAGCGCGAGAGCTGCCTGCACCTCTTCTTTGTTGCGATAGCGATCAGGGTCCACAACGGAGTGGCCGCCAAAGCGATAGCTGACGGCCTCGATGAGACTTGGCTCACGCTCTTCACGGGCAATCTGCACCGCAGTGCGTAGGCTATTACGCACAGCCAATACATCATTGCCATCAACCCGCTCACTGCGCATATGGAAGGCGTAA
>JAFAXQ010000044.1 GCA_019240835.1 Ktedonobacteraceae bacterium | reverse complement strand
CAGCGGTGCGCCGTATCCGCTTTTTGATGTTGCGCCTAAAACGATCCAGATATGCAAAGCCGACCTGTTGGTCTTGCCGCGCCAGGGCTGGTAAACTATTGATGAAAGCTAATCGAACATCATTGTCAAGGTACGAAGAGAGCGAGTCAAGATAGTCACGAGCACAAAGAGGGTTCGCCCGATAGATAGATGCGATCTCCTTGGCAAACGCCGTCCTTACTTCGCCAGAGGGATCCGTAAAGAGATGGCGAAAGCGCTCAAAGTCACCCTCTGTTAGTTCAGGATAGGTAGCTAGTTCCCTGATGGCAAACGAACGCAGATGAGGATCCGCTTCTGATGATAGTTCGTAGATAAGCTCCTTGTGAGAACGTCCTGTAAGCAATGCCTGCCGACTCTGTGCTAGGTACTCTTGCTGTTGCCGCCGGTCTACTATTCGCAACAAGTATAACTGGTCTTCTGAGCCGACAACAATCTCTACCGCCCCGTCATTGTCTATATCTGCCGCACGTACGACACGAACGCGATCATTTGCTTTATAGCGCCAAAGCAAGTCACCGCTGCTATTCAAGACATAGACAAAACCATCGCCTACACCAACAAGCACCTCAATCTGACCGTCTCCATCAATATCAACTGCGTCAACATCCATCACCCGATGGAGTGTGTAATAGCGCCACTTGAGATTGCCGCGATCGTTGAGGACATAAACATAGCGATCCTCGGAGCCGATGATGATCTCCACCTGACCGTCGTCATCAATGTCTTTGACATCTAGTACTTTGATGCGGTCACGTGTCGGGTAGGTCCATTGTAACTCGCCATCGCGTGTGTAGGTGTAGACGCTATCATCAACACTTCCTGCGATAATCTCTGGTATCCCGTCCTGATTAAGATCGTGAGTGGTGACTGCATAAATGCCCCGCGGAGTTTTGATTGGCTCTGCAACAAGAGAATAATTTTTCCCATAGATGTAGATACATTTATTTTCCGACCCTAGGATCAACTCTGCATCACCCTGAGATGTGGAGGGAGCGATAGAGATACTATGTATTCTATCGTCTAATGTGTTTTCCCACTTGATCTCCTTGCCAGTCTTGCTCAAAGCACACACGTGACCATCGTATGCGCCTACCAGTACCTCTTGCTCGCCATCACCATCGATGTCACCCAATCGAACCGAGCGAATACGGTCGTGCCAGGGAAACGTCCACAATCTTTCTCCTCGTGCATTAAAGGCGTGTACATCACCCGTATCAGTACCTATTACCATGTCAGTCGTGCCTGTGTCACCAATGTTGCCGAAACGCAGAGAACGGATGCCTTTCACTTCTACCGACCAGAGTACCTCAACGCGTTGCTGCTCTAGCTTGACTAGAGTAGCTAAGGCTTGTCGGTAGTCGTGTGCAGTAAAAGCTTGCTCTACTTCTCTGATAGTGGGTAGAGGTGCAGACTCGGTATCTGCAAGATCCTCCAGGAGCACGCGCTCTGTCGGAGAGAGGGGCAGAAGTTTAGGAGAACGCTGATTTACCGCCTGATGGCAAGCACGGATTTTGCTCAGCAAGCCTTCTATCAACTCAACACGGAGAAGGTGAACGTTATCATCATCCGAGCCAACAAGAATTTCTAGTATGCCATTTCGGTCAAGATCAATAGCAAAGATGCTGAAAATGCGAGACCCGAGAAAATGCTTCCATAGTAGTGTGCCCTGGTGGTCTAAAAAATAGATATGTTCGTCTTCTGAACCAGCAATCACCTCAAGATAGCCGTCGTTATTAAAATCTTCAACGCTAATAGAGTGTATTCTGTTGTCGGGAGAGAAAGACCATTTCTTCTGAAGGTCTGGTGTTAAAGCATAGAGATCCTTAGCATCCGAACCGACCAGAATCTCAACAGTGCCGTCTTTGTCAAGATCAGCAGCGAAGAGGGAGTGAATCTTGCTTCCAACATCGTACTGCCATTTCAACTGACCTTTGCTGTCGAGAGCGTAGAGATGCCTGTCGCCCGAAGCCGCCAGTGTCTCTATTTCTCCGTCGCCGTCGATATCGGCTGAGAAGACGGCACGAATCCAACCATTGGTTTTGTAGCTCCAGAGCAATGTACCATCTACGGACGACAGCACATAGACGAAGTGATCTTCAGAACCAACCACGATTTCAACATTGCCATCACGATCTATATCGTAGGCACGCACGCGGCGTACCACTTGCTCTGCCTGGTAGGACCATAACATTCCTCCCGTTTCATTAAAGGCGTAAACTTTATTTTCACGGGACCCAATGATGACGCGTGCTCCCCTTATCGATTCAGCAGTACTCACCCCGAACACAGTCCCAAACCAGTCGCTAGACTGCTCAAATTTCCATTTGAGTAAACCTTTAGGTGTCAGTACACGCACACTGCCTTCTCGCGAGCCAACCAGGACCTCGATATCTGCATCCCCGTCGATATCGGCGGCATGAACACTGGTAACCCAGTCGTTCGTGGGATGAGACCACACTTCTGATACGACGGCTAGCCCAAGCCTGAGGGCATCGCGCAAACTCTGTATATCTTCTTTCGAAGGTTGGTCGTCTGCTATTAGTGACATAAGTGCCTCCTCCTGACAGGCCTGAGCACATTGCAGACCCTCCATCGCAAATAAGCACGAGATGGAGTACCTGCATATGTAAAAACTACTCAATCTCGACGGTGTGCAGTGTCTCCTGCTCCACATAATGGACGTGCGCCCGGTCGCCATTGTCGTAGGTAGGTGTATTCACGACCACTGCCAGCACTCCATCTTCTCCCGCCCCGAGCTTATGCACGACTCCCTTACGTACAAGACAGCATTCATTTGCTTTCAATGTATACACTTCAGAATCATATTCTATAATACCGGTGCCTTCGATGATAGTGATAAAGTGGTAGGCATTGGGATGAATATGCCGCGCAAAAGCTCGCATTGGCGGGATGGAGATGAGGCGCGCTCCCATCTCGTGATTTGTACTCGCAAAGTCGAAGAGTGGTATCTCCAGTGCCGTCTCGTTCGGGTCTTGTCCCTCAAGAAGTTCACAATGCAAAAATGGATTACTCGGCGTGATTTGCCGGAGATGACTAATCTGTAACTGCTCCATAACATACTCCAATTGTTTTTGCAGCGGCGTGAGGAATCCTAGAGCTATTTGTGACGCGAGCCTTGTACCTTTGATTGGCGAACAGCTAGCTTCTATTTTTCTACCACCGCTGCGGGCACAGCTAAGTGCCCTCTACTTTTCTTGAGTGTAGCACGAGTACAATAGTAATGACGTCATAGAAATGCCATAGAAGTGCCCTTCCTACTTGGGAGTACTGTATACGGTTCCTGTTTTTTTAAGATACTTCCCTCTTAAACGTCTTGCTATGCGCATGAAAAATTTGTGCTAGATTCTGTTTGATATGTATATAATATAGGCATACTCGTGGCACTATTTTGTAACGATATGGCACAAATATACATGTATCATAGTTACAGAAAGGGGAGAAGAATATTTTCCCTTGAAACTTGCAGTGTAGGCACACTCCCGGCACTATTTCGTAACGTAAGGGCACAGACATACGTGTATCATAAGTTGTAGAAAGGAGGAAAACATGTTTCCCTTTGACACAGTTGCGATCTTAGTGCTGATATCGTTCGTCCTTGGCCTGCTTTTTGGCATCTCGCTTGGGAAACCTCGCCATTACTAGTGAAAGAGAGCTAATCGGAGGGTGCATCCTTCCAGAAATTGGAGTTACATGATGAACTTTGACACGACAGTCATTCTCACGCTCATATCCTTCATTATCGGGCTGCTTGCTGGCGTTTCGCTTATACGCCCGCGTTATCGCCATTATCCCGACCGATATATGTATGACCGACGCCCCATGCTCTAGCAATGAACATTTCGACGATAGCATGTGTCAGTCGGAGGAACACGGATTACTTGTCTCTGCTCCCCGCCTGCCCTTGACATTCAGGCGGACAGGTCGGGGATGCAGATGGTTGTTTCTAGACTGGATGCGCAACACGATTGTCAAGCTGCTCTGCACTGAAGTATAATAGGGCAGAGAACGCCGATCAAAAGCGAATAGTATCCATAAAATGTCGAAAAATTCTACATGTGGTTAGACTTTGGAAGCCTGTTTCTCTACTTCATCATTAGGCGGTGAACAAAGGGGTGAACTGCTCAATGCAATACTTGGCGATTGGCGTCAATGAACTTAGGAGGCTCTCATCATGGAACCCCCACGCAACCCATATGGTCACGCTAGAGCATTACAGGACCCCGCGCTCTTCTTTGGGCGGACGCGCCTGATGAGGCAACTCTATTCCCTCATCAGCAATCAGCAGAGTGTCTCGCTGATCGGGGTGCGACGCATCGGCAAATCCTCGGTCCTGCACTGCCTGCGCACACACGACATGCAGCAGCGCTTTGGGGTCGAAGCTGACTTGCAGGCCCATCTGTTCGCATTCATTGACTTTAGTCAACATCTGCATCACACACGCCCAGACTTTTTCCGTACCATCTGCACGCACCTGATCGAGCAGAACAGAGGTCGTCTCACCATCACGCTGCCCCAGGCAGAGGGGGAAGAGAGCTTTAGCGAACTATTATACGGCATTCACAAGCTCCACCTTCATCCCGTGTTGCTGCTGGACGGTTTCGACACGGTGACACGCAATCCTCATTTCGACGCGAACTTTTTTTCCTTCCTGAGATCAATCGCCAGTAATGGGATGGTTTCCTATATCACGGCCTCCTCTGCCTCTCTGGATACGTATTGTCATCACGATATCGTCGGCTCCCCCTTCTTTAACATTTTTATTGCCCAGCACCTGGGTCCACTCACCAGAGAAGAAGCCCACCAACTGATTACTACCCCTGCCCAAGCGAGCGGGCATCCTTTCACCGACGCCGAGGTCGCCTTCGTTGTCGAGCAAGCCGGTGGACATCCTTTCCTGATTCAGCGGGTTTGTCACTTGCTCTTTGAGGAGAAATTGCACAGTCATGGCGCGGATGTTACACACTTGAAGCAAGTGAGAAAGCAGGCCTATGATGACCTGTCTCCCCACTTCTCGCATATCTGGCAAGCGGGCTTAAGCGACGCACAACAGGAGCAGTTCAAGCACGAGGTGCGCAGAAACGATGCCAGCGGGAGCAAGATGCCCGAGTTGAGTGAGAGCGCACTCTTTCGCACGTTTGTGAGCAACCTCTATGTGCTTCATCCTATCAAGCTTACTCCCAAGTCGTTGGAACAAGCCTTGAAAAAACTCAACGATGTAAAATTTTTGGGCGAGAGTGACCTCGCCTCTCTCAACCTGGTGTATGCCCGTGCGGAGACGGCATCGTCGCCCTCAGTCACAGGCAAAGGTATGCTCGTCAGTAAGATCTTGCACGAGGCGTGTGAAAAACTGCGGGGTCATACAGGCCAGCAAGAAGCGGGCAATCGTGTCTATGAAGTTCTGCAATATCGCTACTTTAAGCATCATAGCAAAATGAGTATTCCACAGATTGGTGCGCGTCTGTGTATTAGCAGGCGTCAGGTGGATCGAGACCGCAAAAAGGGGATAGAGGTATTGTTCAAAGTGCTCTGCGAGATGGAGATGGCTTCGCGAGAAAAGTGAACAGGTGCTTGCATGAGTATGACTAGTAGGATATACTGCAAAACGTGAGTCGTACCCCGCGACAGAAAAGGGTATGACGCTCTTGTGCGCCCATACGTTATTACTGAATTCTACACAGAGGAGAGAACGACCAATGTCGTTAACACCGGACTCTATACGACTGGAAGACTGGATTCGCGACATCCCCGATTTCCCGCAAAAAGGTGTGCTGTTCAAGGATATCACCCCTTTGCTACAGGACGCTACCGCATTTCGCTCCGCCCTGGAACGCCTTGCTGCACACTACCTCGGTTCTGGCATACAGACCGTGGTCGGCGTGGAGTCTCGAGGATTCATTTTCGCTGCTCCCCTGGCATACTTGCTCAATTGTGGCTTCGTACCTGTGCGTAAATTCGGCAAGTTGCCCTCGAAAACACGCAGTGTGGAGTATGCGCTGGAGTATGGCACAAACGTCGTAGAGGTACACGCGGATGCAATCAAGCCTGGCCAACGAGTCCTAATCGTAGATGACCTACTGGCGACAGGTGGCACGGTTTCGGCGGCCATAGAACTGGTGGAGGAACTGGGTGGCCATATCGCTGGTATTGCTTTTCTGGTCGAGCTTACCTTCCTCAAAGGCCGTGAGCACCTTAAAGGCCACGACGTTTTCGCCCTCATCAAGTACTAGATTTATCACGCCCTGGAGGTCAGGTTGCCCTACCTCCAAGGCGTGATAAACTGCTCCTACTAGCTTGCTGGCTCCTCTGGGCCAGAGACAAGAATGTACAGGAAACGTCTAATGGCCCAGAAGATGAGCCAGTAGACCAACATAGCGATCAATGTTGACAACTCGAACGTCGGCAGAATCTGACCCTTCTGAGCAACGGGGGGCGAGCTTAAAATGCCAGCAAAGGGAACCAGCACAATAGAGGTCAAGGCATAGAGAAATCCAGTGAACAGGTTAGCTGGATTCGCGGCGATCAGCATGAAGAGAAAACGTAATGCCAATGCCACTTCTAATACGGCCAGAAACCAGCGCAGGAAATCGTTGAGTTTGCCAATGGCATAGCGTACTGTACGCGCCTCCTCTTGTCGCGCCTCTATGCTCTCTAGGTCACTGGTAACCTCGGGAGCAGATGATGATTGTGACGTTTGCGGGGAGATAGGTTTAGGTTGTAACCCTTCCATTCTATCCACCTTCCTGGGAGGTATATCGGCTGACTGCACACGTGTAGGGTCGTCAAAGAATAGGTTATCGGACATTTCATATGCCTCCTACAACTCCTTGCTGCCCATCATGCTGATGCCATATACTGCATCAATCATTGTTCACGCCCCGATTATAGCATGTTTGAAGCAGGGTTCCAAGGGCTGTCACCCTTCGGCACTCAAGACTTTTCTTTCATGGAAGGCTCGCTCTAACAACACTACTCCTTCAGCACGCGCTAAGACACGGAATTGGCCAGAGTTCACCAGTTGGTTGAGTTCGTTAGTTGTCTTAACGCGGTCTTCAGGGAAAAGACTGTTGAGATCAACAATAATATATTGCACCACAGTGTTGACCTGTCTCACCGAAGAAGAGAAGGTGATCTCAGGAAATAGGGTGATATACAGGCGTTGGCTCAGATGCGGGTTGAGGGTGCTGCTTGCGCTAACAGAGGCATTGGAGGGAATCATAGCAAGTAAATGCTCAACGTGTTGTTCGCGACTCCCTAGGGGGTGATCGGGCCAGAAGGCACTAAGCGGAGGGGCCATGATGACAAAATTGAGCACACACATAGCTAGCAGCCACCCATAGAGCACCTGTTGCAGACGTGCCTTTCCCAGGCCCTTGGCTAGAGGTATCATGGTAGCGCCAAACCGCTGCCATTGGCGGTGACCTACCTGTGCGAGGGTGTCCGTCAAGTTTTTGTACTGAAATTGGCGCAAAAGTCTGACGCTCGCTTCTCGCACAAACCTTGCCAGTAGTGTTTTCTGTTGCACAATTATGTTTTTCGTAGAGAGCAATGGCGTGAAGTCACCACGCCACATATGCCAGAGCGTAAGGATGCGGTGTGTACCTTCGATGGAGGCGAGCATAATAAAAGGAATAATGGTAGCGTTATACTGGAAGACGCCACTGTAGAGCAATGCATCGGTACTGAGCAGGTTAATAGCTAGCGCAGGTAAGGCTGGCAGCAACCACTCTGGAGCAAGCAATGCTAAAAATCCTGTACTGCGCAAAAGGTTTGCCAGGTAGTATAAGCGGTCAAGGGTGATAAATGTTGTGAACAGCAACCAGGGATGTAGCAGAATATTGACTATTGCAGCTCCCGGTGAGCTACCTAAAGTCTCGTAGCGATACCAATAGTTGTTGTGCTGTGCACCAGGGTAGAAATGAGGAATTATCACAAAGAAGGCGAGTAGACTCCACAGCAGACCACCAACGATAAGCACTGTACCTAAGCGTGGTGGCAACTTGTACTTGCAGACCAGTAATAAGCCGAGTAGTGCAACGGTCAGTGGCACGTCTTCTTTACAGGCAGCGGCCAAGATCAGTGCCACGATACCCCACACATAGCGCCTGCAGTCTATAGCCAGGACGGCATACAGCAGTAGCGGCGTAGCCAGACTCAGCGGGTGGAAATCGAAGAGATTCACGCCGAGCAAAGCAGGCATGAACAGGTACATAGCCGCCATTACTGTTGCGAACAAGGGCAGATCTACCACACGCCGACGCGCTAGCAAGAAGACTGGTAGTGCCCCAAACGCAAGCATGAGTGTCTGAAAGATCAGCAGAATGCGCGGCTGCGGTTGAAAAAGATAGAGCAATGAGAGCGGCAGGATGATTGGCTCAAAATGAATGGCTAGGCGTGTAGGTGGCCCATACCAATCGGCACCTTGATTAGTAAACTGGAAAAGACGACCATGCAGGGTATTCCAAAGTACCTGATCCATGTTGCCCAAGTCAAACGCTGTAGCTTTAAATATGTCGTATCTTAGTAGAACCTGCTGGCTCATGAACACTATATAGACGATCAATATGACAGCCAGTAGCAGCCAAGCTACCCGCTGTTGCATCCTGCTATCAAATCTCTTCATGTTTACACAAAGATCACCGATTGCCAGATACCAATACTCACTAGAATTATAAACGACCAGACAATGACAAACTCAGGCCATGTCCCCGTGCGAAAACGCCAGCGCGAATTGGGCGGAAAGCCATAACGCTTGTGGCTGGGCCACAGTAGCGGAACTCCACCTAATGTCAAGGCATCTGCAGCTATGTGCATAATACAGCCAAACAGGACACCGAAGAAAACGAGGTGTGAGCCTGCTACAAACGATGCTGGGAGAAACAAACCGCGCTGCTTCAGCAAATAGATTACCACTTGCTCCGCACTAATAGCTAGTAACGATCCTAGCATAAGCCCAAGTAAACTATGGAATAGCGTACGGTGCCCGGCAATACGCTGAATTTCCTTGCTCACGATGCCAAAGCGACTTCCTAGCGTACTACGCGCATTGTCGATATCCGGTAAAAGCGAACCAAAGCCTACTGCCAGATAATATACTGCCTTTCTCACCAGCAGCATCAGCGGGACAGTCTTCGCTAGTGTGAGCGGCTCGCCCGTCAAGTGAACCACACTATCAAGAACAACTCCGGCAGTTAGAGCAAGTAGGAGATGTGACCTGCCTTCCATAACCCTCCTGGACATACTGAGATTATGGGCCATTGTAGAGGATCTTAGAACAAATATCAAGAGCAAACAAACCTGCGGGTTAGCGAGCATAGTGACCGCAAGGGTCATGCTCGCTACTATTCCTCGTTTGGGAGACTGATGAAAACTGACTCACCCTCTACCTTGACTGGGTAGGTGGGAACATCCTGCCGCGCTGGCCCGCACAACACCTTACCCGTGCGGACGTCAAACTGCGCACCATGCCAGGGACAGGTAACCTCATACCCTTCCAGTTCTCCTTCGTTCAATGGACCACCGATATGAGTACAATTATCGCTAAGGGCACAGACAACACCATCCACTTTTGCCAGGCAGACCAGCTCACCGTCTACCTCTACCTGCATCATTGTGCCCTCTTCTATCTCGTTTACCTCTGCTACCTTGATAAGATCCGTCATAGTGCGCGCTACTCTTCTTCCTCTTTAGTTTTTTCTAAGCCAGCAATAGCCAGTCCACGATGGAGTACACGCAGGGATAAAAAGGCACACTTCATACGCGCCGGGCTGATCGGAACACCCAGAGCATCAAGCACATCTTCCTTGCCCAATTGTACGACCTCTTCTACCGTCTTACCCTCTACCATCTCCGAGAGCATCGACGCCGCAGCCTGACTAATAGCGCAGCCACGCCCCTGGAAGCGTATCGCCGTGACATGATCTTCCTCGACTAGCAGATCCATGCCGAGCTGATCTCCACACAAGGGATTCACGTCCTCGCAGTGGACGGTGGGATGCTCAAGCTTCCCATAGTTACGTGGATTGCGGTAGTGGTCCAGAATATATTCACGATAGTCCATTGACATAGGCATATCCTCTTCTCTCGCGGGCACTGTGGGCACGGTAAACCGGGCCCCTACAGGGTGAAAATCTGCTGTGCTTTCTTTAGCCCTTGCACCAGTGTATCAATATCTTCTTTAATTGTATATACGTAGAAACTGGCGCGAGCGGTGGCGGTTAGCTCATACCGTTCCATGAGAGGCTGCGCGCAGTGATGCCCTGCACGTATCGCCACACCTGTTTCCTGGTCAAGGATAGAGGCTAGATCATGCGGGTGAATGTCGTCCAGGGTAAAAGAGACCACTCCTCCCCGCTGCGCGGGTGATGGACCATAGATTTTGAGCTGAGGAATGGCCTGGAGTTGTGCCATCGCATAGACGGTCATTTCTTGCTCGTGCTGCCTCACCTGTTCCATGTCTAACGTATTGAGGTAGTCAACTGCCGTACCCAAGCCGATTGCTTCGGCAATCGCTGGCGTCCCCGCCTCAAACTTCCACGGCAGATCATTCCACTTTGATTCGCGTAGATGCACCGTGCGTATCATGTCACCGCCACCCATGAATGGCGGCATCGCTTCGAGCAGGTCACGCTTACCGTAGAGCACACCTATACCGGTCGGACCCAACATTTTATGCCCGCTGAAAGCGAGAAAATCCACATCAAGCGCCTGTACATCTAGCGGTATATGCGGCACACTCTGCGCCGCATCGAGCAGAACAAGCGCACCCGCCGCATGGGCTTGCGCAATCATCTGCTGCGCCGGGTTGATCGTGCCCAGCACATTCGACATATGCGTGAATGCCACCAACTTGGGCTGCTGTTGCAACAATTGCTCGTATATGTCCAGACGCAACAGGCCACCATCTGTCACGGGGATGAATTCGAGACGGGCACCACTACGCTGAGCAAGCAATTGCCAGGGAACGAGATTACTATGATGCTCCATCTCGGTCAGGACGATGAGATCACCAGTATGAATATTGGCGTAGCCCCAGCTATAGGCAACCAGGTTAATGCTCCCAGTAGTACCACTTGTGAAAATAACCTGCTTGCTCTGGCGCGCATTGATGAAGCGCGCTACCTTAACGCGGGCCTTTTCCATTGCCGCCGTTGCCTCTTCGCTAATCTGGTACACGCCGCGATGCACGTTAGCATGGTAGGTCTGGTAGTAGACGTTCATGGTATCAATGACGGCATTCGGCTTCTGCGAACTGGCAGTGCTATCGAGATAGACTAGGGGTTTACCATGCACTTGCTGCGACAAGATGGGAAAATCGTCACGAATATCGTAGGCGGTCCATCTTGCTTTGTAGGTCAACTGTGGCGCATGGGTTGCGGCAGCATTATCCGATAGTAACATAGTTTTTCCCTTCAAGGGCGAGTGCAAGGGTTCCTTCCCACCTCACCTTACCCCTCTTCTCTCGCCCCTACTAATATTCGGCAAGCTTGATTTCCTCTTCGGAGTGTTCATCTAGACTAACAGCACCCTCATCGACATCCTCAATCTCCCAGCGCTCCTGAGCATCAACCCAAGTATCGGCCTCAGCTTGGTAGGCTCCACGCATACGGCGCACAATACTCCGACGCAGGCGGATGCGCAGCTTCTCCAGGGGAATGCGTTGTAACACAGGCTCGAAGAAACCCTGCACGATGATACGCTCAGCCTCGTCACGGGGAATACCACGTACCATCAGGTAGAAGAGCTGTTCCTCGTCGATCTGACCGCTAGTGGCACCATGACTGGCACTAACCTCGTTAGCCGCAATTTCCAGGCCAGGAATCAGTTCGGCACGGGCCTTCTTGCTCAACAACAATCCATGCGCCGAGAGGAAGGAGGCCGTCTGCTGTGCCTTAGAGCGCACGCGGATCATGCCATCAAACTCCACACGCGATTCATCAGTGAGCACACCTTTGACAAGTGTCTCTGCGTTGGTCGAGAGAGCCGCGTGATCAGAGAGGGTGTTGATGGCATAGCGCTGATCGTTGTCGGTAAAGAAGACGCCAACCAATTCACCCGCACTGCCGTTGCCCCTAAGGCTAGCTCCAATGGTCTCGTGTGTGAGCTTGCTGCCTAGGTCAGCCATCACAAATGTGACGCTGCCATCTTTGCCATAGACAGCGTTCTTATGCGTAATATTCCAGATGTTCTGCCCTAGATTCTGCAAGTTACTGAATTCGACACGCGACTCAGCCTGAGCGTATACTTCCACGACATCGTCAAGTAGTGCAAGGCGCTCCTGTGCAACGTCAGAGGTGTACTCTTCGACGAAGCGCACACTGCTCATCTCGTCGGCAACAATCAGCGTATGAGAGAAGGTAGCAGCCGTAGAGGCATCGATCCAGACCTGCGCTAGGATAGGATTTTCGATCTCAACGCTCTTGGGAACGTAGAGGAAGAAGCCTCCGCTCCAGAAGGCCGCGTGCAGTGCCGTGTACTTACTGCTTTCTACTGGTACGCACTCGGTCATAAAGTACTTTTGCACCAGTTCAGGATACTCGCGCACCGCCGTATCCAGGTCGGTGAGGATCACCCCTTGCTGTTTAAGTTCCTCGCTCAATGCGGCGTGAATGACCGAACCATTGTGCTGTACGATCAGACCAGCATATACGTTGACTAGTGACCCGTGCAGCGATTCCTCTATAGCCGCAGGCAGTTTCTCGCCTTTTTGCGCAGGAACAAAGGGCGTCAACTGTTGAAATTTGAAATTCGAGACGGCCCGCAATGTACCCAAGTCCCCACGGCGTCCCAAAGGAGTTGGCGTGTTCTCGTAGACTTCCCAGGCGTGCAGACGCTTCTGCAACATCCATGCAGGCTCACTTTTCTGGCGCGACAGTTCTTCTACTGCGCCACGTGAGAAGTCTGTTGCCATCGCATTAGGCATCGGCAGTCACCTCATTCCCTGCATCAGCGGGCTTGAGCCATTCATAGCCTTTCTCCTCCAGCTCCAGCGCCAGCCCCTTACCACCTGATTTGACGATACGACCATCAAACATCACATGTACAAAGTCAGGCTCGATATAGCCGAGAATACGCTGGTAGTGTGTGATGAGCAAGACACCCAGGTTAGGGCCCGTCAAGGCATTGACGCTCTCTGACACGATCCTAAGTGCGTCAATATCCAGACCAGAGTCGGTCTCGTCCATGAGCGCAATCTCAGGCTCTAGCAGGGCCATTTGCAGAATCTCTGCACGCTTTTTCTCACCGCCAGAGAAGCCATCATTGATGGAGCGGTTAATGAAGCTATTATCTACCTTGAGGAGCTTCATCTTGGCCTGCAGCAACTTACGGAACTCACCAGGAGCAATGCTTTTGCGCTTGCTCACCTTGCCTGTAGGATTCTCGCCCTCCTCCAATGGCTTATTGCCTTCGCGCACGGCCTCAAGGGAGCGACGGAGAAAATTAGCCACACTTACACCAGGGATAGCCATAGGATACTGGAAAGCCAGAAACAGGCGCATGCGTGCCCGTCGGTCGGGAGAGTACTCCAGAATATTTTCGCCCTTAAACCAGATTTCACCGTCGGTCACTTCATACTTCGGGTTGCCCATAATCACGTTTGCTAGCGTGCTCTTGCCAGAGCCATTAGGCCCCATCAGCGCATGAATTTCACCCTGCCGCACCAGCAGGTCCACACCACGCAGAATTGGCTTACCTTCAATATTTGCATGAAGGTTCTTAATTACCAGTTCAGATGCCATTACCGAAACACACCTTCCTTATGCAATGATTTATGACAGGGGCCGAACTTCGGGTTCGCCCTGCTGCTTAGGGATGTAGAAAGCCCCTACATGAACGTCAGAGAGCGCGATGAAATGAGCAGGCATACCTTTGTCTTGTTCCGATGACTCGTTCATCAAGTCGGCCAGAGTCATCGTATCAAGGGTATGGGCAACTGCGTCGCGCACCTTAGCCCAGAGATATTTTGTTCTGCATGAGTCGAGGAACCCACATACCTGGGTCATATCCCCTTCAACAGCGCAGATCATTGGTGCTATTGGTCCCTCAAGTACACGTACTATCTCGCCCATTGTGATCTTGTCTGGACTACGGCTCAGGCGATAGCCGCCATGTGCTCCACGGGTACTTGTCACCAGCGGGGGACAAGCCTCACGCAATAACTTCACCAATTGCTCTAAATATGCCAGCGGCAACATCTCTGCCTGCGCAATGTCTGTCAGAGAACGGGGGCGTCCATTATAATGGCGAGCCAGATCGACCATTATGCGCACGCCGTACTCACCCTTTGTAGATACTCGTAACACGATGGCCTCTTCCTTCTTGTGCCCGAACACGGCCTCATCGAGCGGCACAGCTCTTGCACAGCCTAGCACTAGCTTAATCCGACTTCTTCACTAGGATATATTCTAACACTTCTAGCAGTGGAACGTCAACGTTTGCGCCCGACTACAATTTGCCGCATTCCTCTGCCAAATGGCTTCCAATCGTAACTGCCGTAGATAGCTTCTATGCTGAAATCGCTTGCTAGGAAGAGCAATTGCAGTTCGCGAGGAAAGAAGACGTGCATATCAAGGTTCGTTAGGTAGCGTTCATGCTCGCCTGTGGGGAAAAACTTCTCGTGTATCCAGACGATGTGCTGCGCCTGTTCGATCTGGTCATACTTGCGACTCGTATAGAGTAGCATGGTAAAATCGCCAGCGGGCGACTCAATCTCGTCCTCTAAGTAGACAGACGAAGGCCGATTGAGAGCATTACTGAGATAGTCGATATCAGGCAGAAAGGTGTCGATAACAAAGCGTCCACCGAGAGCGAGGTGGTCATAGGTATCTTTGAAAGCGCTGAGCTGTTGCTCAAGCTCGTAGAGGTGGCAGATGGAGTTGAAGGACAGGAAGATCAGGTCGAAGGTTCCCTTATTGGGTAGCTCGTAATCGCACATATCGCCTTCATGCAGCGTTACGCGTCGTTGTATCGCTTCCGGTTCACGTTCCAACTTGCGTCGGTACGCAGCCAGCATCTCCGGCGCGATATCCAGACCCTCTAGCGCAAAATCACCGAGGCCATGCAACAACTCAAGCCCAATGCGTCCGCTGCCGCAGGCAAGCTCCAACACGCGCCGAGGCGTGTAGCGCACCACCAGTTCCTTCCAGAAGGGCACATCCTGCTCCGACTGGCTCTGATACTCAAGGTCGTAGTCGCTCACGCGCTCGTAATATTCTCCCATAGCGTAGGTCATGATATAATTTCCTCAACACGTTAGAAAGATAGCCAGGTATGAAAAGAATGCACGCCGACCTGCATTTCCGTGTAGAGCTTAGCATAAGCAATAGAGGGAATGCAATAGCGCAAGGCAGTAGAATATGATTACACAGGTCGAGATAGACGGCTTCAAAACTTTCAAGGACTTCAAAGTAGAGCTGGCTCCCTTTCAAGTCATCGTCGGACCGAGCAGAACTGCTGAGCAGGTATTAATACAATATGGGCGCAAGCAGATGGACACGCTAGTGCTTCCCGTAGCATTAACTAAAGATCAAAAACAGAAACTCAAGGCCATCGTACAGAAAGCGTATGCAAATCGTACTAAACGAAAGCGTGATGTAGATATAGACTTCCTGTACCAACCTATGGGTGAAAAGATCAAGTTAGAGAGACTGCACTTGGTACCTTCATACGACCGATTCGTGAAACATTTGATAGCGATACTTAAGGTCCTCGAATTCATACAATAAGTCAAAAATTGGTTGAGGTTTATATGGTATACACTTCCATACAAGAAATCGCCGAAGAGATACATTCCGGTGTCATAACACCTACTGAATTAGTTATAGAGACGCTCGAACGCATTGATACACTGGATAGCGAGATTCAAGCATTTATCACGGTGATGCGCGAGCAGGCACTTAAAGATGCAGAACAGGCTGAGCACGAAATGCGTACGGGGCTCTACCGCAGCCAACTTCACGGTATGCCAATTGCTATGAAAGATTTGATCGCTGTCAAGGGTGTGCGCACGACGGCAGGCTCACGCGTACTGGCGGATCATATTTCGCAAGAGGACGCGCTGGTAGTCGAGCTGCTGCGCAAGGCCGGAGCCATTATCATTGGCAAGACCAACACGTTTGAGTTTGCGTACGGTCCTTACTCACCCCCGACGCGTAATCCGTGGAATCATAGGCATACAGCCGGTGGCTCCAGTGGCGGCTCAGCGGTGGCAGTGGCGGCTGGAATGTGTCCCGGCGCTATCGGTACGGATACGGGCGGCTCGATTCGCATTCCAGCGGCGTGCTGTGGTATTACGGGTCTCAAGCCGACCTATGGGCGCGTGAGCTGCTATGGAGTTATTCCTCTGAGCTGGTCGCTCGATCATGTCGGCCCACTAGGGCGTAGTGCCCAGGATTGTGCCATCCTCTTTGATGCCATTGCCAAGTATGATCCACGCGATCCTAACAGTGTTGCTGGCCCGCCCATCGCGCCGAGTCGCTACACAGCAACACTCATCGGCGGTACTGAGGGGCGCGGACCGCTCTCGCTACAGGGATTAAAGCTTGGAGTACCACAGGAGGAGTTCTTCACACCCCTCGATCCAGAAGTTCGCTTGGCTTGGCGTGCAGCGCTACATGTGCTGGCAGAAGAGGGGGCAGAGGTGGCGGACATCGAGTTGATGCGACCCACCATGGAGTTATACCGCACTATACAGCGTCCAGAGGCTACGCTCGCACACCTACAGCGAGGTTGGTTAACCGAGCGGGTAGAGCTGTATGGCGAGGTGGTACGCACCCGTCTGCTGCAAGGGCAAAAGACTCCGGCGATAGATTATCTGCGCGCTCAGCACGAGCGCCGCATCTTCTCTAGCAGTATCCGCGCCGTTTTACAGCGTGTCGATGCCATTGTGCTGCCAACATTACCAGTCGCCGCCATCCCAACAGCGCAAATAGGGCAGGATATTGAAATTGACGGCGTTACTGAAAATGCCACAACAGCTCTCTTACGTATGACAATGCCCTTCAATCTCGCAGGTCTACCAGCGGTCTCCTGCCCTTGCGGCTTCACGACAGACGGTCTGCCTATCGGCTTGCAGATCGCAGGTAAAGCCTTTGAAGAGGCTACGGTTTTGCGTATCGCTCATGCCTACCAGCAGTTAACCGACTGGCATCGCAGAGAGAGAGCATAACTACACAGCAGGGGTGCCTGCACTCCTGCTGCGTAGTTATACGAAAACGCCGCGACAAAGTCACTTTATGCCAGAAGTCTTTCAACCGTATCTAACAGGTCATCCAATTCAAATGGTTTAGTCATGCTGATGAGCTTGCGCTTCTGAATCTCCCGCATTGGCGGGTAAGCGCTTATAAGGAGAACAGGTACATTTTCTAACTCTTTTGCCGCATGTAAACGATCATATAACTCTATCCCATCCATATACGGCAAACGATAATCAGTAATGAACAGATTTGGCTTCATAGTAGTAACAGCTTCCAATGCCTGAAAGCCATCAGTAACCAGCACCGCTTCATAGGGTGTCTCTTGCGAAAGCACATCGACCAAAAGATCCCCTATACTATCGTCATCCTCCACCACGAGAATTGTTTTATGAGCCGTATGCCTCTTTACAGAACCACGAGAATCCTTATATGCCATAGCTAATACTCCAGGTGATACTAAATCTCGTTGAGGAGTAGAGCGTTATGGGCACCCTTCCAGCCCTAGAACAAGGGCTACCACCCCTACGAGCTTCGCTCGGCCTTAGTATAGTAACTGCAATACGTACATACATCACGTTATATACAAGAAGACGGTTTCGCTCGGATTATTACGACTTCATTAGTTTTGTCTGAGTATCAACACGTGTCTACTTAACTAAACGCCGAAATCAACTCTTTTTTCACCATGAATCCTGTGTTCATCGCACTTGACAGTTGTGGTATAGTATTGACGCGAAGGTGTACTTTCTATGCCGATGTAGCTCAGTGGTAGAGCAGCGGTTTTGTAAACCGCTGGCCGGGAGTTCGAATCTCCCCATCGGCTCCACTTCAAAAGTTTATACCCAGTCGTCGGTTCTCTCTTCTTCGGCTGGAACATCGGTGAGCCTGTAAAGTGCTGCTGTAGGGAAGGTAAAAGCAACACTTACTAGCTCTACCTCCTGACCTGGCCTAAACTGCCGATAAAGCCATATCTCCTCGTCTGCTTGGCGTCGGAATACTTCTACCATCTGACATTGGGTATTGACAAGTACATACTCTTGTACACTCGGACATGCTTGATAGGCAATAAACTTTTTTCTCCGGTCGCGAGCCTCAGTGCTTGAGGAAAGAACTTCTACAATAAGACGAGGAAAATGAACAACATCAATGCTTCCTTGCTGGTCTTCAGGGTTGCAACTCACTGTTACATCAGGATAGAAGTACTTTTTTTCTGCAACTCGTACACGTACATCTGATTGGAAGAAGCGGCAGGGGCCATTTTCTAGATGTGTATCTAGCAGATTTGCCATATTGTAGGCAATGCGTGCATGATCAGCGGTTCCTCCCGACATTGCGTACATATGGCCGTCTATGTATTCATATTTCACATCTTGACTAGCACGGTCTATCTCTAGGTACTCTTCAGGTGTTATGAAATCTTCTTGTCGTAATGCCATCAGGTTACTCCTCTCTGCCTGCTATTGTAACATGTTCTCTGTGCGCAGTGGACACGCAACCCCTAATGAGTAATTGGCGCTGTGCTTGGATATAAGTACTCTGCATTGTGTGTAAAAGCGGAGTCTGATATCCTAAGCTGGTAAATAGTTATCAGCAAAAGTCACCAGGAGGATATCAATGACTCTAAACGGATACTACATCTAGTTTCTGATGAGGCAATATCAGAATAGTACTATTATACACATCTTGACATATTGGATGTTCTCAATGACTCCAAGAAGCCGGAAGAGCCCCAGCGGGGACCAGGGGCTTCCGCTCAAGGTCAGGTGATTCAACAACTCAATCAATCCCACAATGGCACACGCAAAGTCGGCTTCGTCATTACCTTAGCCGGTGGAATAGCGGGAGATGATCATGCAATGAGCTTTAATACTATCTTGATGTCTATAGATCCCTTTCGGGGGGCTGTGTTCAAAAACTATCACGATCTAGAGCATCCCGAGAGCGAATTTGACGTAGAAATCTACTTCATACTCTATAAATTGTCCCCTCCCCTATGCTATACTGGCTCACGAACGCACTAGAAGAAGACTCAACATAATGGAGCGTATATAACTAATTATGACTATTCAAGAAATCACCGACCGCGAGCAATGGAATGCATTTCTCACCAGCCAACCTCATGGTCACCTATTGCAATCATACGAATGGGGCGAACTGCATCAATATCTGGGTGGCCGCATCTATCGTCTGGGAGCGTTAGCGGATGGGAGGTTAAACGGAGCGATGATGCTCACGGTGAACCCTGTACCCCTACCTGCCGCGCTACCTGGGCTACACTTTGACTGGCTCTATAGTAGACGCGGTCCCATTGTTGAGCGGCCCGATACGCCAGCACTGAGAGCACTAATTGAGCATACCCACGCGATTGCACACAAAGAGCACGCTGTGGTATTACGGCTCGAACCGAATGTCGCCGACGATGAGCCATACATGGAAAAATGGCTCACTGCCTATGCTCGGCTCGGTTTTCGTACCAATCCTGCGGCAATGCATGCACGCCGCAGTTGGGTACTCGATATCCGTCCCAGCGCTGAACAGTTGCTTGCCAACTTCAAAATGACATGGCGACAGAATGTGCGCTCCGCTGAGCGCAAGGGTGTTGTTATTCGCGAAGCAACTAGTGAAGCTGATTTCGATAGCTACTACGAATTGCTCAAAATTACCAGTGAGCGCGACGACTTCTTCATTCACAGCAAGGATTATCATCGGGAAATTCTGCGTCACTTTCGGCCCGAAGGGAACGCTGTGCTCTATCTGGCAGAGCACGAGGGTGAGGCTATTGCCGCCAAGATGCTTATTCGCTTTGGCGACTGGTGCTGGGATATGTTTGGGGCTTCCTCCAACTCGAAGCGCAACCTGAAGCCTACGTATCTATTGCAATACCGTTGTATCTTGTGGGCCAAGGAGCATGGCTGTAGCTACCTCGACTTTCGTGCCATTCCCGAGATTTTAGAGCCGGGAGAAGAGATGTGGGGCGTTTATGAGTACAAAAAAGGCTTTGGTGGCTTCTCACGTCTGAGTATGCCTACGCAGGATTATGTCTACCGTCCCCTGATCTACAACGCCTGGTGCAAGGTGGCAGAGATACGCCGCATACGACGCCACAAGGAGCGTAAGAAGGTGGAGTTAGAGCGAGCCGCACGCGCTGCCATTTCTAAATAGAAACGTGACGTGCAGCAGAAGTTTTATGAAACCTCTGCTGCACGTCACGTTTCTATTTACTCCTCAGTTCTTTTAGTGTTGCTAGGCGCTCACGGGCCAGGGAGTTTCCTGGACTCACTTTGGCGAGATTGCGATACACACGGCTGGCCTGCTCGTATTCACCCACCGCTTGGTAGGTCTGACCGAGCATATCGTAGGCTTCGTGGTTGCCGCGGTCAATGGTAATGAGCTGTTGCAAAGCGGCCACCGACTCCTTGACTTGCAGCGTCTCGTAGTAGCGGCGGGCAATGATACTCTGATACTGGATGGCATCTTGGCCACGACCGAGCTGGAGACAGAAACCAACAACTTCGCGCAACAACTCTATTGAGTCGGGATTCAGTTCGACAGCGCGGCGCAGATTGATAAGGGCCTCCTCGCTGTTGCCCATTTCGGCATAAATATTGCCAATACGTTGAATAACGTCGCTCGCCTCTTCCCGTCGATTGTCACGCAGGTAGATATCGGCGAGTATACGCAATTCGGCAATGCCCTCTTCTAGTAGACCACGGTTGACATAGATGTCTGCCAGTTCACAATGGGCGCGTGCATCCTGGGGAGCAATGCGCACCATCTCATTGAGCACACTTAGAGCGTTATCACCCTGGCGGCTAGAGACGAAATTCCGCGCTAAGTCCATGTACTCTTGCAACGCGCCATCAAGATCATCCTGGCGTGCAGAGATTTCGGCGATTGTCGATGAAACTTCGTCCTGCACAGGTCTAGTCTGCTTGATCTGGCGTAGCATTGCCTGCATCTGCTCCTGCCGACCTGTGCGTCCGTAGGCTTTCGCTAAGGCCATCGAAATCTCTACCTCTGGTGCCTGGTGTTCTTCACCTTGCTCACGCGGGCACGCAGCCCAGACGGCTGGATCAATAGACTTTGGTGAACGCCGTACAAGCTGGAGTGCATATTCGAGATGGTGAATCGCCGCTTCAGGTTTCCCTTGCAACAAGAGACACTGTGCCATGCTGGAAAGGGCCAGCACCTCAACCGCACTATCGCGCAGGGCCAGATTGTAGGCATCAAGGGCCTTATCAAAGTGGCCTGCTTGCTGGTGTACCTGACCGAGTGCGAATTGGAGATCAGCGTTATTCGGGTGTATTTCGGTGGCCTGCTGATACTCGCGTACGACCGAGTCGTAGTTCTTCAGACCCTCGCCGCGCAACTGCCAACGAATGCGAGAGAGTACTTCCAGCGAGTTGGCTCGATTCGCCCCCGAACTGGTTACCATCAAGATGTACCAGCGTACAAGGGCGATAACGTTGCGCGGATCGATCTGGAGCACACGCTGATATTCGGCTACTGCCTGTTGCGCACGTCCTAATTTATGCAGTGCCAGAGCATAGTTCAGGCGTGTTGGTACGCTCGTTGGGCTTTCCTGAAGCGCTTGCTCCAGCTCAGTGAGAGCACGATCCATATAACCAAGGCGTAAATATGACTCTGCTGCCAAGCTGCGTTCGCGCAAGAGGTCTTCTTTATTGCCATGAGCTGCAAGCAGGTTAATCAGGCGCATACGATAGGCCAGGTTGTTAGGCTCCAATTGCAGAATGCGCCGATACGCAGCAATCGCATCGTTGATGCGCCCATTGACAATGTAGGTATCGACCAGGATAGCATATTTCGTGACAGCTTGCTCTACATTGCCCTGACGCACATAGATTTCACACAACACCTGATGGACATCCAAATATTGCGGAGCCATATCGATCACCCTTAGACACTCTTCTGTGGCTGATGTGAGTAGTCCATGGTTGATATATTTCTGGATGTCCTGCATTGAGCGCATGACCTGCATGCGAACGTCTTCTGGCAGCGAAGCAACACTACTAGCCAGTGCAGTTTCAGCTACCTGTTTCAGCTCTCCACTCTTGTGTGTGTCAACCATCTGAGAGAGTAAATCTTCCATAGCTGAACTGGATGAGGCAGCGCGTGAACCTGATGCAATGGGAGCAATCGGCATCATAGTCCACTCTTGTAGCGTTGAGGTGACAGGTTGTGTTGGAGTCGTAGGGGAAACAGATAGCGGCAATTCTCCTGCTGAAGTAGACATATCAAGTGGTCGGGAGGGCGTTGAGGCAGCATCTTCCACTAGCCACGATATGGCCGATGGAGGTGCCTTCGACTCAACAGGGGCATTGGTAGCTATTGAAGCATCCGCATCGACGCGGTGCGGCTCTGGTTTGGACTGCTCGGGCGGTATCAGGGACTGTATGGAGTTCTGTGAGGGTTGCGCTGGCTTATTGAAGTGTTGTGACAACTGATCGGCAGCGGCTGTCTTGTCCACATCGCTTAGAATACCGGTCAACCAATCAGGAAGTTCACCGGTTGACATGGCTTGTGGCGGAGCTGACTCTGGAGGCGATTGCGGAGATAGTGACTGTTGCCCCACTGCGTTATAGGCCATGGTCGGGACTTCTGGAAGAGAGGGCTGCTGTGCTGGCTGTGATTGTTGGCGAGGCGTTACTGGTTGGGATGGCATCTGCTCTGGTGGTAGCTGTGCTGCGTTCGCCGCGGGCATTGCAGGACGCGGTGGAATTGGCGCGTTTTGCGCCTGTTGCAGCAAGAACTCAACCTGGGCCAGCTTGTCATTCCAGCCACGGCTGCGTAGAAAGCCGAGTAACGCTTTATAAATGGTAAGTGTCTGCTCTTGTTCGCCTAGCATGCGGTGCGCCTCAGCCGCCTCCTGGCACAATTGCACTAATTGCTCCGACTCCTCACTGCTAAGTGCATCCAGATTGACGCGATCAACTGCTTCGTCAAAGTGAGTAGTGGCAGTGCGCAAATCACCGCATGCACGATAGCACTGTCCTAGTGCATAGTAACAAGAGAGGGCATAGTCCGAATCATTCAACAACATTTGAAACTGGCGAATGGCCTCATCCCAACGTTGTTGCTCCTGATAAAGCCAGCCCAGGAAATAGCGGGCATCCGGTCGATCAAAACCGTTTTCCAGAATTTGTTCGCAGAGGTCAACAGCATCATCGAAACGACCCTGCGCTTGAAACATTTGTGCCTGTTTTAGCATTCCATTGACTTGGCTGGCAGTAATCTTTTTGTGAGAAGCCGAGTTCATCCCATTGCTGACGCCCGCTGCAAGAGACTGTTCTGGCACTCCATTGGAATTGCCCGCGGTACCCATGTTACCCATGACGCTAATGTTCCCTCCACTTCTATTGCCTGCTACATCCGCTTCAGTTGCAGGACTACCAGTGAAAGCCTGCGAACCCGAGCCTGCTGTTGATGCCACATCACCGACGGTACTATCCTGTGTTGGAAATACCGCACCAGCACCAGGCTGCAATGGCAACTGTCCACCCACTATCCTCTCAAGCAACTGTTGCGCTTGCACATTATTTGCATCTACACGTAACACTTCCTCACACTGTACGCGTGCCTGCCCAGAATCGTTACGCAATAGATAGCCCTGAGCGGCCTGCAGGCGCTCTTGGATCATCATTGTGATATCTTTCTTTTGAAAGTAATAACGGGCCAGCCGTTCGTGAGGTTCAGGGTTGCCCGGAGATAATTGCACCGCCTTCTGCCAAGTCGCCTCGGCGCGAGCACCTTGACCTGCCTGCGAGTACAGACCCGCTAGATGTAGGTACGCCTGGTATGCGTCTAAGCGCCGATTCAAGATACCGTATAACTCCGCAGTTTTGCTCAATGCAATCACATTATCTGGATCACGCTTCAACGCGTACTCATACTCATTGAGCGCCTGCTGCCACTGCTTCGTCTGCACATAGCAAAAGCCTAAACCACTACGCGCTGCTACGTCATCTGGAAATTCTGCTAACGCTCGCTGGTACTCTGTCGCTGCTTCCTGCCATTGACTATCCCAATGGTAGCGATCTGCTGCATTAATAGCTGCACTAAACGCTTGTCTATCACCAGGCATGCAAAGATTCACTTTCTGAAAGAAGAGCATTGCGCGGACGTATAGCAACACTACTAACACACCCGCGTGGATCAGGCGAAAAGCCAGATGTAGCTAAATTCAGGTTACTACAACTCTTCTGCTCAAACAGCTTTTTGGTACTAAAGTACCTTATCCACGATAATTTATATACTGCAATGCAACAGGATAATCCTTTTGCTTGAGTGAGGCAATTACTGCCTGGAGCTCATCACGGCTCTTAGCCGTGACGCGTATCGTATCTGCTTGAACCTGCGGACGCACTTTTGGATGGTTGTCACGAATATATTTACTGATTTCTTTGGCTAGCTCTTGAGAGAGCCCTTGTTGCAGGGTAATCACCTGGCGTATCCTGCCACCAGCCGCATTTTCCTCTTTACCCAGCTTAAAGATTTTCAGCGACAGGTTACGGCGCGTTGCCTTGGTTTCAAGGATGTCGCGCACGTTCTTGAGCGTTAAAGAACTATCGGTAACGATTGTCACCGCATCTTTGTTATATACAAGCTCCGTTTTAGTATCCTTCAAGTCATACCGCGTCTGCACCTCGCGTCGAGTCTGGTCAAGAGCATTCACCAATTCTTGCTCATCAAACTGCGATACTATATCAAATGAACAGTCTCCCGCCATTTAGAATCCTCACTTTGACAACAAGCCCCAATATCCTTGCAATACCTTAGTGAGCATTGTAACGCATTTTCTGTTTCTTTTCCACTTCTATCCCCCCAACTGGCTATGCCCTACACGTGTCCACCTCACAACATGATATGATGAACAAAGCCTGTTCTGGACATTGAAGAAAGAAGCCTATGACAGCGAAGATATATGACAGCAAGCCACTTGTTAGACGCATGATTGAGGAGTTACGCAGTGAGGCGGAGCAGTTCTACAAGCAGCACCAGCGCTCAGCATGCTTGACACAGATTATTGTGGGCCACGATGCCCCTGCCGAGCTATATAGCAGGCAACTGGTGCGTGCATGCCAGACGATTGGGCTAGAATGTATAACACTGACTTACCCTTTTGAGACGCAAGAGGAAGAACTGCGGGCAGCAGTCGCCATGCTGAGTGATGACGCTACTACTGATGGTGTGGTGCTACTACTGCCCTTGCCTGAGCATATTCGACAACGTATTGTAACGGAGGCTTTGCACTCGCAGAAAGATGTCGATGGACTCGGACCATCCAATGCCGGCAACCTGCTACTTGGTTTTCCTAATTTCGTCCCTTCAACCGCTGATGTAGTACTGACCGTGCTGCGTGATGCAGACATCCCTATCGCAGGAAGCCATGCTGTGATTGTAGGACGCAGTAACGTCGGAGGTAAGCCTATTGCTCTACTCTTGATGCGCCATGATGCCACTGTTACTATCTGCCACTCGCACACTCAAGACCTGGCTAGCGTCACTAGCAGCGCCGACATTCTGGTGGTAAGTGCGGGCCGTCCCGGTCTCATCACTGCTGATATGGTCAAAGCAGAGGCAATCGTGCTGGATGCGGGGATCAATACTGTCAATGGCAGAGTGGTCGGTGACGTTGATTTTGCCACAGTCAAAGAAAAAGCTTCGTTTCTTACACCTGTGCCCGGTGGACTGGGACCTCTTACCCATCTCACACTGATTCGCCATATTCTACTTGGGCCTCGCTGAGGGCATGCGTTATTTATTGCACGCCCCGTAGCCCCTCGCAGGGCGCGATACAGAATGCCCCTACGGCTGGTATTCTTCCAAGAAGCGAATGACAGCACGAGTCAATTGGCTAGGGGTAGAGGCCCCAGCAGTGACGGCGACGCATTTTTTCCCTCTGAGCCATTCTGTCTTCAATTCTGACAGATCTTCGATGCGCATAGCGGGAACTCCGGCCAACTCCTCGCAGACCTGCACGAGGCGATTCGTGTTGTTGCTGTGTGGATCACCTACAACGATGGTCAAATCAGCCCCTTTAGCCTGGGATGCTACGGCTTCCTGACGCGATTGCGTAGCTGGACAGATATCTATATGAATCTCGGCATGGGGATAGCGCTTTTTGATGTGTTGTACAACACGCTGTGTATCCCACTTCGACAGCGTTGTCTGGGTTGAAACAGCGATCTTCTGCTGCTGAGTAAGTGTTAAGGCATCGACATCTGCCTCGGTCTCGACTAGGCTAATATGCCCCGGCACTTCACCCATGACACCTTCCGGCTCGGGATGACCTTTCTTACCGACATAGAGAATATAGTATCCCTGTGCAACCAGGGAATGGACAAGGTCGTGGGTGACAGTTACATCGGGACAGGTGGCGTCGATGCAATGCAAGCCCCGCTCCCGCGCTCGCTGTTTGACGGTAGGAGAGACACCATGAGCGGTGAAAATAACCGTGCCTTCTTTTACCTGTTCCAGAATACTTAGGCGGTCCGGTCCATCCAGTGTTATGACTCCCATCCTAGTCAATTCCTCTATAGCATGGCGATTATGAATGATCTGACCTATAACATGGATAGGACGCGGCAGACTCGTATTCTTGGCCGCTTGTCGCACTACTTGTAATGCATCAACAACACCGTAGCAGTAGCCACGGGGAGATATTTTTATGACTTCCATAAATTCCTCTTTTTCCTTTACCATCTATAGTACATTAAAATAGAATAGTTCTAAAAGGGCAGATAACTTTCAAGGAGAAATTCATGTGCGGTCGCTACACGCTCACCTACGACATAAACACCATTGCGCAGGCCTTCAACATCGCTACGTCCTCGTCTCTACACGTTACTCCGCGCTACAACATTGCTCCGGCACAGGAAGTACTGACAATTCTGTGCAATGGAGCGGCACACTTCGACTTGCTACGTTGGGGGTTAATTCCTTCCTGGGCTAAGCAGGAGACGATTGGCTCCAAGATGATCAATGCTCGGGCCGAAACACTGGCCGAGAAGCCAAGCTTCAAGCGGCTTCTCCACGCGAGACGCTGCCTTGTCATCGCCGACGGTTTCTACGAGTGGAAACAGGAGGAGCGAGGTGCCAAAACACCGATGTATATCACACTCAAAAATCACGAGCCGTTTGCCTTCGCTGGGCTATGGGATGCGTGGAAGCGCCCTGACGGGCAGCAGGTACGCTCTTGTACGATTATCACGACACAGCCGAACGAGTTGATGGTTCCTATCCATAATCGCATGCCTGTTATTCTTTCTACTGCAGCACGAGAGCAATGGCTTGATGCCGATAGTGACGATGAGCATATGCTATTACCGTTGCTTACACCCTATCCGGCAGATCAAATGACGGCAAGGGCTGTGTCGCGATTGGTCAACAATCCCAGACATGATAGCGCGGATCTCATCGCGTAACAATGCAGAATCGAGGAAAAGATGTACAGAGGTCAACCTGGTATGTGGTCCTGGTTATTACACCGTGTCACTGGACTAGGCATCTTGCTCTTCTTATTCATACACATCGTTGACATCTCGCTGCTCGGTTTTGGTCCACAGGTCTACAACGAAGGCATCTTGCTGTTTGATAGCGTGATTGTGCGCATCCTGTCGCTCACACTCATTGGCTCGGTGCTGTTGCATGCCTTTAACGGAGTGCGCATTATGCTCATCGACTTCTGGAGCAAAGGGACACGCTATCAGCGAGTGATGTTTGGCATGGTAGTGGCACTGACCATTATCGCCTTCATTCCTCTTGCTTATTATGTCATCTTGCCACTGCTCGGAGCAGTAGCCATTTGGTTCATTCACCTTAAGACATAATTCTTGCACTGTTACCCATTCTGCCTCTTCACGTTTCCCTTGACAGAAAGTTAAAATATTTTTATATAGTTGAGTTTATTTTCTACAGGGAAAACGTGATGCATTACTCTCCATCTGGTGAACAAGAAGAGACGCTGAGGCAGAAGAGTTTAAAGAGCTTGTTGTCTCAGTCCTTAACACTAGCTTCCAATTTGTGGACAACGGTCAAGCCTCGTGCCCTGACTTTTACCCACATAATTTGGAACTGCTTACAAACTGGCACTAGAAAGGGTATAAAAGCTCTACTTTTATCGATTTCTTTCCTACAAAAGAGCTTGTTACCCCTGTTTGTAAGTCTGGCCTCCGCAACGTGGGGAAAAGTCATAGCGCAAGACGCGGACAACTGGCAGCCGTGGTATAGAAGGAGAGCAAATAAAATAAAGCTTGCCGCTACAAGCGGCTTCTTGCTGCTGGCTCTATTCATCTATTTATTTGCCAGTGCAGAGGCAGGGCAGACTATCAAACAACTGGCGGCATCCACTCCAGCTATTATTGCTCAGGCAGAGCCAAGCAGTAAGATCATTACGGGGGGGGGAGCGATAAAGATTCCCGCACGCAACACGTCATCTACGCACGCAAGAAAACCCGAGGACGTGTCCATTGATGCAACGACGCCAACAGCCGCTGACATTACTCTTCCCACGAATGGCGCAACACCTATAGCAAAACAGAATCAGAATCAGAATCAAACGCTCTTCGTCACCTTTATATCTCTCGGCGGAGACTTCTCTTCTGTCAGGGTGACCGTTCATACTCTACCAAGTACAGCTCTTACCATTGAAGTTTCTTATTGCTCAGACTCCGTCTGGGATAGAAGCGACAGTCTTAGCGGAACGGTGTATGCTGATAGCAACGGGTACTACACGTGGGCTTGGATGCCGAGTCCATCCTGCATGGGGCCAGCCAGTGCATATGTTAGAGCGGAGTATAACGGTCAAATAGTGAGGGTTCGTGGGGACTTCCTGTTACAGTGACGACTCCCGCAGCAGGGACTTCTGGTATAACGCAGGTGTATCGTCCTACACCATCTTCGGCTCATGCACAAATGAGGGATCCCAGGAAAGCTTTGCGGCCTCCTGGAACCCCCCGTTGTAAGGGCGTGACGTATTACGCTCGAATCTCTTCGAGCATGGAGAGGTTGACAAAGAGGTCGCAACTCTGGCGCAGTGTGGCCGACATAGCCTCGTCAAAGGCTGCTACCTCGACGCGCACCCCATGATCAGAGCAGTAATCGAGCATGGGCATGAAATCACTGTCACCGCTCACTAGAACGACGCAGTCAACGGCTTTACCCTCGACAAGACGCACCACGTCCATACAGAGGTCCAAGTCCAGGTCAGCTTTCTTAGCACCGCTGGAGAATGTCTTGTAGTTCTTAGTCGTGATACGATAACCAAGTCCTTTGACGGCCTGTAAGAACATCTGCTCCTCGCCCGGCTGTGGACTGGTGGGGCAGTAGGCATGCGCACGTATGAGGCGACGATTTCCCCGCAAGAAGTCGAGCAGCCTGCCAAAGTCCACCGCGATACGCAATGTGCGAGCGGAATAGAGTAGGTTGGCGACATCGACGAATACGCCCACACGCTCTGTGGAAGGGAAAGGAGGCAGCGAGACCGAAATGTTGGTCGGAGCTTGGTTCGCACGGCGCAACTCAGCTACAATGCGATCTGTTTGCATATGAATAGATTGTGAGAGCACACCTGCAAGCTGGTTGATAGATGTTGGTGAGGAGGCTGGCTCACTGGGACGTACGGGGTACGCGGGTGTGCGCTGTGCCTCTGCTCGCATTGTGTGCCCATCGCGCCCCAGTACACTGCCACGCGCTGGAGAAGGTTCTGGCCCCATGAAAGGACCATTGGCATCGTTGCCCTGATTCATCTGATTGACAGTGTAGCCAGAGACGATACCATACTGATTGGGCAACGGGACGCCCGGTGTAGCCGCAGGCAATAAGTCTGGAGAGGCTAGTGTATCTGGTGTTACTAATGGCGCAACTGGTGTAACCTGATTTGAAACAGGCGGTGTCGTTGCAGCAAGAGCTGCCGTACCGTTACTATTAGTACTAGAGCGATGTCTGCGACGGCGACGTGAACTGGCCTTTTGTAGCTCAGAATATTCTAGAGGCGGCAAATCCTCCGCTGCTATCTCTTCCTGCTGAGGCGCTACGGGTAGTAGCAGAGGTACCTCGACCTCCTTTTCCTTCTGCCGCTCCTGCCCAGGACGACGACGGCGCTCTTGCTCCGTGACAGTCGCATTATCAGTAGTGCCTGCCTCTTGTCCTACTGCCGGTTGCTTCTCTTGTTCAAGTAACTGTGCAAGGTTCGCAGTAGACTTAGCTGATGCCTCAACTGCGTTTCCGTTCAGGGCTACGTTACCATTCTCAAGACGAGTGGATGGCGCAGTACCACGATTTTCCTGGGCAGGTGGCTGCGTCGCTGCACCCACCTCCGCTGGACGGTCAAAGCGATAACGGCGTGTCGGTCTCGCCGGTTCAACTTCTGCAGGGGTAGGAGTTGGCTGCGCGGTAGCCTCTGAAGGTGTCTGTCCTGTATGTACCTCCCGCAGGCGTAAATTACCATGACGTGGCAGGCGTAGGCGTGTTGCAGGACGCAGCAGAGGCGATACAGGACGCTCTACTGGCTGTACAGGGCTGGTAGGAGCAGTTTCGTTGGAGCTATCGCCACTGCTAGCCTCTTGTACGAAACTCTGATCACTGTCGGCTACAGCAGGGGTTTGCACGGTGGACTGCAGAAATTCTTCTTCATGTGTAAAAGGCTGTACAGGCGTTTCCTGGAACGAGGGGTTGAGCTTGGCTTCGGCTTGTCGAAACTCTTCAATGTAATCGGTAAAAGGGCGAATTTCTTCCCGCGTTCCTACCAGCGGCATTACCTCTACGGTGCCCAAAACTGCTTCCGCAGCAGGTTCAGCGGACTGTGCTGCCTTGCTGAGTTGTTCAGCGGGTAGCGCTCCAGCTTCATCGTTATGCACTGCTTCTTGTTCTTCGGTCTCCGCCTTGAATAGAGAAGTCTCTCGCTCCGGCGCTACTTGGTCTTGAGGAGTTTCGCTCTGGCTCTCAGCGTGACCTTGTGCCGCGGGAGACAGAATATGTTCCCCTCCCTCACTTTGAACCACCTTCTCGTGGTCTTGATCCGCCTCGTCGTGCGTATTGATGGGTGCAAAGGGGGTGATAGAAGAAGACTCTATCGCCATCTCGGTCTCAGTGGAGAGAGCTGTCTCGGTTTCTTGGGCAAACGACAACTCCACGACCGACATATCAACGTCGTTGTGCTCGTAATCAGTATGCTGTGTTGTCACTAAGGTCTCCAGTCTCAGTTGCTACGGACCGGAGCGCAGGGATTGCTAGAGAAAATGAACATGGTGAGATAGACCTGTATGTTCATATTATCAAATGGCCACTTTAGTGCCGCCTTCAGGTATCCTCACAGTACTCAATGGATGTTCACAAGTGAACACACTCAGTTACATTGTCCTCGGCAGTCTTTTTACACTGCGCTGGCATAGATGATCGCGGTCCGATGTTACCTTTGTCTGTGCCGTTTGCTTCATTCTGAATGTACACTACTACTAAACGGCAGAACACTAGCGTGTACAGGGTCTCACGGCAGGTTCACTCATGTAGCTCTTTCCTACCGTTTTAGACCGATAGATTGACAGTCTAGGGTGGGCAAGCAATCCCTTTTTGCACGCTAATCCTCATCCTTCAGCGCAGGCCCTTGTGTAGCTTCCTCCAATGAACCAGTTACTACTATGTAGAATTCGTGAGCAGTAGGCCAAAGTGAGTACAGACTGCTGCAACACATAGTAGAGCAGCCCCAGCAGCATGACACTTTCCGAGTAGCGGTCAAGTGTCGAGTCTTTTTTAAGAATACGCCAAAGGTGGTTGCGGCGCAGCCACCGCCCTATCAAACCTGTCAAAGACGCTAGCAAACATCATCGGCAAATTGCCAGTGAATACAATGACCTCGTGCAATGGTTGCTGCCGTCACTATATATAGCAGTAGCCTTCATCACGGTGAGCAGTTCGGAGTAACACCCAGGCCAGCTAGCGGTCAGCTCATAACGCACTACCAGATCTCTAGCTCTTCGCTGCATATGTCTGCTAAACATATCTTTATTTTACCATACTTTGTGTCAATAGAACTAGTTCTTTTTGGTCAGCGCAGGGCGAAAAAGAATCTAGGCCACACCCAGTTTACTTGCCTGAGAACCCTCTCTCATGCGATGATGCACCCAGGTGAAGTAGTCCCGCACCCTCCATAGCTTGCCACCCGCTGCGCTCAGGTTGGCTTCGATAGCGGTACGCACATCCTGGGCGCTCCTGCCTTCAAACCAGGTATAGCCGCGCCCAATGGCACTCAGCACGTGGGCATCACTATTGCCAACTTCGGGCCAACCGTAGCATTCACGATTTACTGTCATAGCTTGGCGGTTAGCGTAGATACCGCAGAAACTTGCATTCCAGGTTTCAATGGCATCGGGCCATACATCCCTAGTGGTCCAGATGCGATCTAATACCTCGCGTTGGCAACTATAGCGAAAGAAAGGGTGTAGCGGGTGCGCTACAATCGCCAGCCCTCCCTGCTGGTGAACAAGATCAATGCTGCGTTCCATACTCAAACCAGCAGGAATACACTGCTCGATAAACAGCCCGAGCAGGTGACCTTCGCTGGTACTCACCTCTTCGCCTACAATGAAGTCGAAGCGATAATTCCCTTGCGCCCATAGATCACGCGCACGCAATGACCCTTCTACCACGTCGTGATCGGTAATAGCAATCACATCCAAAGTGGTGCATTGCTCAACGTATTCAAGAATCTGCTTGATAGTGGCAACTCCATCACTATACGTACTATGCATGTGCAGATCAGCCCGCCCCATCTTACCTGCATCATATGCCTGCTGCTCTGTCATTTGTCTACGCCCCTTCAACACCGTCGTTCCTACGGTAGACATGCTTACTCCTTTTCCCTCCAGATAGGTATGATACAACATCTTCTCTCTAACATTACTGCAGAGAGGTTAAATAGCAGGCTTAAATACCTGTAATGATATGTTAAGAGGTTAACCCTTTAGTACTAGACAGCAGTATCGTCATTCCTGAGTCTATTCCTGTCAGTGAGCATTATCCGTTGTTACCTAATAAAGAACATATTGCTCAGTTCATTCCGAGAAAGGGGCAAGCTATGGGGCTATCTAGACCAAAGAGGCAGTATAATGATTTCAATTCTACACGAAAAGGGGACATTAGTGAGTCAGTGATCATTTCCAAGCTACTCGAGTGCGGATACGACCTATTACGCCCTATAGGGAATAACAGCCGTTACGATCTGGCGACTGAAGACGAGAACGGGCAATTTTTGCGTGTCCAGTGTAAAAGAAGAGTGTATCTCGTACCTGTCGACCACACAGGGACATCCTCCACGGTCTTAGGTGTGACAGCTACGAAAAATAATCAGGAGAAAAACGTACGTTGGGCGCGAGATTATGAACTATAACTTGATGCCCGCGAGAGGAATCGAACCTCCAACCAATCGATTAAGAGTCGAGCGCTCTGCCATTGAGCTACGCGGGCCTGAGATAGCTTTGTCGCGTCTGCCATTGAACTAGTCACTCGTTAGCAGTGACACGATGATAGCATAGCGGCTGCTTTTCGTCAAGCTTCTGAATCGCGCATAAATAATCAACCACACACAAGTTTAACCCCTATATAACTCTCTTGTAATCGGTTGTTAATACCGAACTGTTATAGTTCTCATAGAGCATCTCCCAGAAGTAGACAGACGCTAGGAACGTCAGAGTGTCGAGACGGCTGCGGCAGATCTTCTTCAGCGTCCCCACTCACACCTCCTGCACCGCTGCTCTTTCGTGATTGCTGTTAGCATCTTGCTAGCAATAATTGCGTCCTCTATGCATAAATGCATCGAGCCTTGCGCTCACAAGTGAGCGAGAGGTATACTCCGAACCTCTCGCTCAGCGGGGCCTCGGTTTCGACTGGTTCTTTCCTTTGGTCCTACGAAACCAGCTTTTACTTGACATCTCTGCTCATAGTGAGCTATACTTCTTTCATACCCCCTACCAGGGGGTAGGGGTACTTCGCACAATACGTCAAGAGGGAAGCACTATGGCAATAGACGCTGGATATGATACACATCAGGTACAAGAACAAGTTAACACGGACTGCCGCGCTGTCTTTACCCTTGAGGGCATGAGCTGCGCATCCTGCGCGATGCGCATCGAGAAGGGTCTCAAGAAAGTGCCGGGAGTGCTTGATGCACAGGTCAATCTTGCAACCGAGCGTGCGACCGTGCTCTATCATCCCCAGGAAACTGGCCTGGCACAGATGATGCAGCAAGTGGAGGCCATTGGCTACAAGGCGACACCACTCAATCAAGAGCAACCGCAAAGTATTACCCCCACAGTGGAGACAACCACAAGAGAGCGCCCCCACCAAGAGGACGGGAACAGCCAACGCAAAAAGACTGAGATCATACGCAAGCGTAACCTTCTGATCGTGGCTATTGTGCTCTCACTCCCAATCGTTATCCTGAGTATGCTTTTCATGAATAGCTTCCCCGGCCAGAACTACCTTCTGCTGGCCCTCACGACCCCTGTATGGGCTGTGGTTGGCTGGGAGTTTCATCGCGGGGCACTTAAAACGCTGCACCACGGCAGCGCTACTATGGACACACTCATTTCGGTTGGTTCAACAGCAGCCTACGCGATGAGCGTGATTGCTACCTTCTTCCCCAGCATCGTGGGTGGCACAACCTTTTATGACACAGCGGCTCTGATCATCACATTGATTTTCCTGGGCAAGTACCTTGAAGCACGCGCTAGAGGCCAGACAAGCGAGGCAATTAAGAAGCTAATTGGACTGCAGGCGCGTACTGCTCATGTACTGCAAGGTGGTCAGGAGCTAGTGCTGCCGATTGAGCAAGTACAGACCGCTAACGAGTTGATCGTGCGCCCTGGAGAGAAAATTCCTGTTGACGGTATTGTTCTCTCTGGTCACTCATCGGTTGATGAGTCCATGATTACGGGTGAGAGCATCGCCGTTGAAAAGACAGCAGGTGACGCACTTATCGGTGCAACGCTCAACCAGCATGGCCTCTTACATATGCGTGCCACCAGGGTAGGGGCCGATACCGTGCTGGCCAATATCATTCGCTTGGTCGAACAGGCTCAGGGTTCCAAAGCGCCCATCCAGCGCCTGGCGGACACGGTCTCCAGCATTTTTGTTCCTGCTGTGCTGATCGCTGCAGCTTTGACCTTCATCGCCTGGGCTATGCTTGGGAATGTACTCACTGCCAGTGCCATAAGCACGGGGAACCCCTGGATTACCGCCATTATTGCTGCGGTTACGGTGCTCGTGGTAGCCTGTCCCTGTGCGCTCGGTCTTGCCACACCAACGGCGATCATGGTCGGGACGGGCAAGGGGGCCGAGCAAGGTATTCTTATTAAAGGCGGCGAGAGCCTAGAGCGCATCCAGGCCGTACGCGTTGTACTACTGGACAAGACAGGCACTATTACACGCGGCAAACCGGCGTTGACCGATGTGATTGCCCTACCCAATCAAGAGGCTGATGAGCTGCTACGCTTGGCCGCTCAGGCAGAGCAAGGCTCTGAGCATCCGCTGGCCGCCGCAATCGTTGAGGGCGCTAAGGCAAGAGGACTGAGCATGATTGCCTACCCTACGTCCTTCAACGCGCTCACTGGTCGTGGCCTGGAGGCCACTGTCGAGGGACATAACGTACTTATCGGTACACGCGCCCTATTCACTCAACGCTCCGTTTCCTTTGCCGAGCTGCAACAAGACTTGCAGACACTGGAAGAGCAAGGCAAGACAGCTATGCTCGTTGCTCTCGACGGTAAGGCGACAGGCATAGTAGCCGTGGCTGACACAGTGAAGACAGGCTCTGTTGAGGCTATCAAGCAATTGCACGATCAAGGCATCGCTGTATGGATGATTACAGGAGACAACCGGCGCACGGCACAGGCCATTGCCGCCCAGGTGGGCATAGCAACTGAACACGTATTGGCCGAAGCTCTTCCAGAAGAGAAGGCGAAGCAGATCAAACGTCTACAAGAACAGGGCTACCATGTGGCTTTTGCTGGTGATGGTATCAACGACGCACCTGCCCTGGTACAAGCAGATGCAGGCATCGCAATGGGCAACGGAACAGATGTGGCAATAGAGGCGTCAGACATTACTTTTGTAAAAGGTAATCTGAAGAGCATTACTACAGCGCTTGCCCTCTCGCGAGCTACACTGCGCACCATCAAGCAGAATTTGTTCTGGGCCTTCGCCTACAATGTGATCCTGATCCCAACGGCTATTCTCTCACCGCTGATTCCCTTTCTGAAAGAGCAGGCTCCCATCTTCGCTGCTGCAGCGATGGCGCTCTCGTCAGTGACAGTCGTGAGCAATTCGCTACGCCTGCGGCGCTAATATTCCTTAATTACAAACAAAAGAGTGTGGCGGGGTTCCTCCGCCACACTCTTTTGTTTGTAATAGGTGCTAGACGAGCCAGCTAGAGCTGTCCTGAAGCATATCGTTCAAAGTTTTCCATCTGATACGATAGAGCTGTTTTTTCCCCCTGCGAGGTAAGAGTACTCCCTCAAGCGTGCCTTCTTTAATCCATCTACGTATTGTGGATGGATCAACGCGCAAGAGTCGCGCAACCTCGAAAGTCGTTAACAGTTCCTCGGACATTACTTGCATCCTTCCCTCTTTTTTACTTGGTAAAATAATGAGATTTTTATCTGGTGTCCCTGTTCTTTAGCGGACGACCACTATGTGAAAGTGTAGCATTATCCAAGATAATTTACAATTACACATCCCGATTTTTGCCAAAAACTGAGTACAAATTTCCTATACATGTCATATTTCTTAACCTACTTTGTCTCTGTATAAACAAGCAATGTTTGTGCTGTTCCCTGGACAGAGCTACCATGCACGGTTTCGGCATTAGACTATTTTGATGAATTGCCGCAGTTTTTTGTCAAGTACCTCTTGCTTGCCATGCTTATTTTTCTCTAGCTCTTGACTCTGTATCAACTGAGCATAATGACCGCCCCATGTGAGCAACTCCTGGTGGGAGCCAGACTCTACAATCTGGCCTTCATGCATCACGAGGATTACATCTGCATTGCGGATGGTGCTGAGACGATGGGCGATGATAATCTGGGTACACGATAACCGGCGTATATTGTGCTGAACCGTTTGTTCCGTTACCACATCTAGACTACTTGTCGCTTCATCAAGCAGAAGAATAGCAGGCTCATGTGCAAGTGCTCGCGCAAGTGCCAGCCGTTGGCGCTGCCCTCCTGATATGGCATTGCCACCCTCTGAGACAAAGGTCTCGTACTCCATAGGCATTTGCATGATATCGTCATGAAGAGCAGCCGCTTTAGCGGCTTTGATGACTCCCTCCATACCCATAGTAGGATCGTTTAGCGTAATGTTTTCGCGGATCGAGCCACTGAAAACGCTCGCCTCCTGTGTCACGACACCAAATTGGGCACGCACTGCCTGATAATTAAGGGAACGTAACTCAATGTCATCATAGAAAATTTGTCCTTTTGTGGGTAGACATAACCCGAGTAGTAAATTGCCTAGTGTGCTCTTGCCTGAGCCAGTGCGACCCACAATGGCCACCTTTTGCCCAGGCAGAATGCTCAAGCTGACATTGCGCACGACCACCGGTGCTTGCTGATCATACTGAAAGCTCACGCTTTCGAGCCGAATGTACCCGCTAAGTTTGGGGGGAGAAGCTACTTTTTGCAGATCCTGCTCTGACTCTGCACTGATTACATCAGCGATACGCTCCAGATGTGACTGCACTACCTGGAGCTGACTGCCAGTTCTTACCAGGGAGGTCAATGGACCCAGCAAAGCACCAGCGAGTGCGTTGAGAGCTAACATGGTACCAAGTCGCATGGAACCGGCAATGACTTGCATTGTGCCCAACCATAATAAAGTAAGTGGCGTACCAACGCTCAATGTAGCCATAGCAGTGTTGATAAAGGCCGAGACAAAGTTGCGTCGTACTGAAATATTCATCTGCTCAAAAAACAGATTCGACCACCGCTCCAAGGCACGATATTCAGCCCCAACAGATTTCAGCGTTCTCACGCCCCCCAACAACTCGGTGATGTATCCCTGAGATTTACCCACTGCTGCCAATTCACGCCGTGATAGTTCTGTCACATAGCGCCTTGTGCTCAGCAGTAGAATTACCTGCAGGAGACCAGCCACCAGGACAACGACTGAGAACGAGAGCGACAGAGAGAGCAGAATGGACAAGGAAATAATCAAAAAACTCCCATCAAGAATGGTTGAGATGAGTTGGTTACTGATTGTGTCACGAATAACTGTGTTACTGCTCAAGCGTGCCAGCAAGTCACCACTGGAACGCTGCAGAAAGAAGCGCAGAGGTAGGCTCAGTAGGTGTTCAAAGAAGCTGAGCATCATGTCAGTATCATAACGCGCCTGAATGTAGATAAGTACTAATGCACGCAGTAGGTTGGTTATCAAATAAGCTACGACGAGCAAGATCATTCCTATGCCGAAGAGGTACAAGGCATCATGCAGTCTGCCAGGAATAAGATGATCTATGGCTACCGCAGTGAGTAGCGGTGTGATAAGCCCAAGCATTTGTAATAGAAGAGAGGCACCAAGAACCTGCAAGAGCGCGACAGGAGCGCGTTTAAAGTAGCGCAGGATATACGTTCGCACATTCAGTCCACTCGTCGTACTCTCACGACGAAAATGCACCCCTGGCTCCAGCAGAATAACTACCCCTGTGAAGTTAGATTCAAACTCTTCTATTGTCAGACGCCTACGCCCCTGGGCAGGATCAACCACATCTACGTATTGAGGAGACCAGCGCTCAACGACAATAAAATGGTTGAACTCCCAGTGAATGATGGCAGGCAACGTGACAAAGCGAAACTCATTCTCCCCTTGCAGTGACAATGCACGTACGCGCATGCCATAGCTGCGTGCTGCCTTTACAATGCTAAGCGCCGATAGACCATCGCGCCCGACACCGCAACGCTCGCGCACCTCGGAGACACTCGTCTTGCGCCCATAGTAGCTAAGCAGCATAGCCAGACAAGCAGCACCACACTCGACCATACTGATCTGCAAGAGCACAGGAACACGTCCCTTTCGTAGAAACTGCTTTATCCTGTGGAAAATATGCCAGGCGAAAGGTTGGCTTTTCTGGTGCTGAGATGAGACAGGCGAGGAGGAATCGGTGTGCCGTTCTTCCTTTGCAAGAGTGGCAGAAAGTGCCTGCATCTTGCTGGTCTGCATGCTAGCAATGCGTTCACGATGAGCCATCAGCTCTGCCAGTTCTGGCGACATGTGATCAGGAAGAGGTTTTATCTCTTTGACAAGCACTGATGATTTTAATGCTGCACTGGATTGTTTTTGTCGGGGCGGCGAAGCTGTTTCTTTCTTGCGCTTATTCACAATTCACCTCTCTTTTAAGTTGTATTTAATCCAGGGAACAGCGAGATCAAACGCCGAGAACCAACTCGCAGTTGGGCCTGGACAGGGCTCCCTGGATTAAGTTGTCTCGAAATACCAACATCTAATCGAGCTGTTACAACCAGAGAAGGTTGAGTAATGCTCCAAAAGGAGGCACCGCTAAGTGCATAGCGCTGACGTACCTGGCTCGGGCTTAAGAAACGCGGTTCAACCGTATCGATGATGCCGTTCACCTCTGATCCCATCGTTCGCACTTGTATGAGCATACCGCTATGCAGTCGCAGTGAAGGAGAGGGAGGTAAAAAGATAAGGGCAATTGCCCTGGCATCTCCTTCACCAGCAGAGACATTGTTATCAAGAATGATTCCTGAGCCTGTCGCGTATAGGGGAATCTGCCCAAACCAAGCTGTGATACCTGCGGTAATCACTACTGCCAACAGAAACCAGCAAAAGATAAACAAAGGAGATGCGAGAACACGCGGAAAAAAGGAATATTTAGTCATGGTTTTATAAATAAAAGGGAGAGAGGATATCCTCCCTCCCTATATCGACAGTGACCATTTTACGAAGAGATCAGATATGTGCATCAGTACTTCTTGTGTATAGAAGCACTCATACCCATTGACTATAATCCGCCCAGCAGGCCGCCGAGAGGGCTAAGATCGGTATTGCTTGAACTAGTGTATTTGTAGGCACTAGTTACGGTTAGCGGTCGATCTAAGCTGTCCATTGTCGCGTAGAATTTGGACAAGTCAGGCGAACCATCAGACGAATTGGCCACGACTGTCTTGTCATTAGTCTGAGACGCTGAAGCCGTGTTCGTGGTGGCAGTATCGGCACCACCAAGGACCATTTCTAGTTCGGCATCGCTCAGTTCAATACCGTTGAAGAGTTCTTTCATATTTACTTCTCCTTCGGTGAGAGTTTGTGCCTTCTAGCTCACCGCTGTGATTATAGCCCGCCTAGCAAGCCACCAAGTACTTTAAGAGGGCTGCTGCTACCAGAACCCTGGGAAGTCTGAGTGGAAGTCTGAGGCGTGACACTAGGAGTTGCTGACTGCTGTGTATTGGCAGGCGTACCATCTTCTGACCCAGGAGTCACAACAACGTCGTTGGGGTTGCGGACATTGCCAACAACACTGTAACCATTTGCGCCATAAATCTCGTAGCCACCAACAACTGTGTCAAGTTCTGCATCGTTTAGCTCAAAAGCGTTGAAGAATTCTTTCATGTCAGTCTATCTCCTTAAAACGAGTTGTTTAGTGAGTGCTTTTCAAGGACACAAGGCCTCTATCCCCCAGCACTCGAATTGCGCCAGTCAAAGTACGTCACTGGATTGACGTTTGGTGAATCGTAGGCAAGTGTGATGATCTGGTGGCCTTGTAAGACGAGATCGCCTACATTGCCCGTGTAGCGCTGCGCTGGTTGCCCATCTTGTGAGACCCAGGTAACAAGCTCGTGGCCGTTGAGTGGGTTATCCAGTAAGCTGGTACTCGTCAGCACTAGCATCTGCTTACTCTGTGCCCAGATATCCAGAAATTGGCCCAGAGTATAGGCAGCCGTGGCAGGAGCTTCCAAATGGATAACTCCATCGGTTCGATGGGTATGCAACCAGTAGAAACAGGTGCTAGGTCTACCGATATCACTTGGAATCGTTACTGGTTGGCTCTTCACATAGATAGCCAGATGGATATGGATATGTTCCGTCGAATGTTCGAGATGATCGCAAGTAATACCATCGACGGGCTTGGTGCTCGGCACCCCAAATCCATCTACAAAAGGCAGTTGTGGTACCTGAAGAAAGAGTACCAGGGCAACGATGCCAGCGGCGCATAGTGCCCCAACACGACTCCACTGTGGAAGAAAATGCTTACTCAACTTCAATATGGTTCCCAACACCTTCGCACCTATGTTGGTGAGTATATAGACGTTTCCCAGCAGCGGCAAGATAAGCAAAACTACTTGTACGCCAGGCAAGACCATGCCCGCCACATCATGGGTCATGCGAGCAGCGGCGAACGCCGTCCTCTGTGCGAATAATGCACCCCACGTGGTCACGACGAGAGCCGGTTCGTAGATGACCATGGCTGTGAGGAGATATCCAATCACGAAGACTGAAGAGACACTGTAGCAAGTGAATATCACCTTGACCCAGGGTTTCAAGTCCGGCAGTTTGGTTCCTTGCAAGGCCGGAATACGCAAGACGCTCAGCACAAATGGAACCATTTGCGAGTAGAAATCTGGTATGCCAGTCAGATCAGCAAGAGTCCAATAGCCGTCAAAGCGCACAAAGGGCATACACTGATAAATGATATCCAGGTCGATCAGAGCTACAATAATGAGCAGAAAATCGTTCCTAGAGATCAAAGTGTAAGCAATGATCCCCAGCTCAAAGATAAAATGAAAGTAAAACCCGCCTAGATCCGTACGCACTCTAGCTAACCGACCAAGCCGATAACTATCGGTCAGATCAGTGTAGAACACGGGATAGACAAGGTAAATACCTGCACCTATCCCCCTAGCCCGGCCACCACCATAACGAATTGCGGAGGCATGACCGAACTCGTGGAAGATATTCGATATGAGCATAACTGCTAGTACTAGCAGCAATCCCCCTGGCGTATAGAGGACATTCCGCAAGCTCATTGTAAGGCCATGTACAAAGTACAACCATATATGAGCGAGCACAATAGTGACCAACACAGGAACGAGCACAAACGGCGTAAAGAAAACTTGCAGCACTCCAGTAATCGGGTCAAGGATGCGCGGACTAATAAGCCTGACACGCGCATTGAGTGTGAGCGGTGAACGCTTCCAATCCGTAATCCCTGCCACAGTAGGGGCCACAACCGAGCCATCCGCCGCAAGCACTATCCCCATCGGAATAAGCTTGCTATGGATAATTTGCCGTACATGGGTACCTTTCACGATCCAATCAGTCGTCTCTGTCACCCTCTCGGCTATCTCACGGAGCGTGTGCTCACCATTGATTTGCTCAGCAACGCGATACAGCAACTCCGAGACCTGGATAAATTGCCCTTCGCGCTGGATAAGCCACTGCCGCTGCTGGAAACCACTCTCTTTCAACTCGCCCATGAGCAGAACCTTCGGGGCAAGTACAGGGCGCTCCTGCTCTATTGCCTGCAGAACAGTACTCTTAAATTGCATATCCTTGGCAAAAACAGGAAACTTGCCCGACAGCTCAAAAACGGGAAGCTTGCCCGACTCCAACATTGCCTGGAGACGAATATTCTTGAACTGTCTCTTCTTATTAACCGTTGTGGGTGACGATGATAGATGATCAATCATTAGTGTGAAAGGCCCCTATACGCTTGTCATACCGACACAGAAAAAGTTAGCAGGTGACCGCCTTACCCGAGGTGTCGAGAATATCGCCACTAGTATGGATACTCATATGATCGTTGACAGGCAGGTTAAGGCAGAGGAGGTTATTAAGAATGCTGTCATTGCTAGTCATTGCCCCGACATTCTCTGTGATGGCAGCTAAACCCTCCAGCGGTCCACCGGCCTTCGTCATCAAATTGCGCTCCGGCAATTCTAGGGCCGCCTGCGCCTCAATCTCTTCCAGACGTAGCATCTTCTTCATCTGGTTATCTCCTTAACTAGGAAGGATTCAAGTGCAAGTACGAATTGCATTCGTGCAATTCGTACTGCACAAGTGTAGCGTTAGCTGACAGCTTGGTCTGCATATGAATTGGCAATCGCATTCTGGATGCAGACAGCCGCAGCGATATCCAGGACAGATACCAGGCCATTACCCGCGCTGGCAGAGCAGGTATTGCTTGCATCTGAGGTGGCGAAGTTGGTAAAGTTGTTCATAGTCATCAACTCACGAGCTGGCAACTCCAGCGCTGTTTGCGACTCAATCTCTTCTACGCTGAGGGTCTTTTTCATTTAACTATCTCCTTAATACGAAAAGCTTTTAGCACAAGCATACAATGCACTTGTGCCTATACATGTATGTAGGGCTAGCTGACGCTTTGGCCTGCAACTGAACTGGCCTGAGCATTCTGGATGCAGACAGCCGCAGCAATATCCAGGATCGACACCAAACCACCACCCGAGCTGGCACGACAGTCATTGCTTGCACTTGAGGTGGCGAAGTTGGTGAAGTTGTTCATAGTCATCAACTCACGAGCTGGCAGCTCCAGCGCTGTTTGCGACTCAATCTCTTCTACGCTGAGGGTCTTTTTCATTTAACTATCTCCTTAATACGAAAAGCTTTTAGCACAAGTACAAATACACCTGTGCCGGGCTAGTCGCCGACGGTTTGGTATGCTGATGTAGTGTCTACAGCATTCTGGATACCCACACAGGCACCGATATCGAGAATCGACCCAGGACCGCCGGCAAAAGCAGTACAGCTATTGCCTGCACTAGCAGCGGAACCATTCGTGAAACTGTTGACGGTCATCAACTCACGAGCTGGCAACTCCAAGACTGTCTGGGATTCAATCTCTTCCAGACATAGCATCTTCTTCATTTGATTATCTCCTCATACAAGTTTTTCAGCACAAGTACGGATTGCACAAGTGCAGAACTAGCTGACGGTTTGGCCAGCAGATGCACCAGCAACCGCGTTTTGGATGCAGACAGCCGCAGCGATATCTAGGACAGATACCAGGCCATTACCCGCGCTGGCAGAGCAGGTATTGCTTGCATCTGAGGTGGCGAAGTTGGTGAAGTTGTTCACAGTCATCAACTCACGAGCTGGCAGCTCCAGCGCTGTTTGCGACTCAATGTCTTCCAGGCTTACCATCTTCTTTGCGAACATAAGATCAACTCCTTTTACTTACGAAAAATTAAAAAAACTTCAGCACAAGCACAACCGGCGGTACCTGTACCTTGCCAATTCAGGCACACCTTGTTGCCAGAGAAACTAAACATAACGAGAGACAAGGATTCGCCCTATTAGTCGATAAAGAACTTCATTGCAACTATTTTTCTGACAACGACGCTTGCCTTAAGATACACTCCACCTTCTGGCAGAGTATGTTTTCTAGCGCAATTCACTATACTTGTCCAGCGGTCGCTTTGGTTTTTTCTGCTCGGTGGTCACTGTCATCATCGTGCTACGACCTGCATTAAAGCACACTGAATTCACTGCCTCTTTTATACCCCATGCCCCTTCTGCTGTACATCGGTGAAATTCCTTATCTTCTAAAAGTGCGTGTACACAAGAGCAACATACATTAGCAACAAGAACATAACGTTTCAAGCTGTGTCATATAGCTTGTAGCCGCGTGTTACAAGTACTATACATGCCCCATTCATTTGTCCACTAATTGCACCCTGCCATCTCCATGTCGGCCACAATCTTTTTACGCTTCGTCTTACTCCTTGTGATTATCCCCCCAATGTACTACCTCAAACGCACATTTACTTCGCCAGTAATCCGGTACTCATCGAAAAAACGTAGTGTGGTTTGTGTAACGATACGGACTCCATAACTTTTTTGTCTATCTAGTTATATTGGTGAGTTTTTCGTCACACGGACTTTAAGATACCAACTATTGCTGGAAGAATAAGCAGAAAGAGGAGAAAGGAAGATATGTCAAAAGCATTACTTACGATTGTGGAAGTTTCTCGCCTTTTACGGGTCCATCCATCAACGGTGCGGCGATGGATTCAGGAAGGAGCACTTGAAGGAGTGTTGCTTCCTCACAAAGGAAGCAGATCTATTTATCGCATCCCGTGGAAAACAGTGAGTAATTTACTAGAAAATACTCAAGCAAGTAAGTAAAGCTGGAGTGTGGGTTTCGCGGTCTGTGGCTGCGAAACCCACACTCTAGCTCGTGTCTCGTGTATAGTAGTGGCGCTCCCTTAAACTACCTCGAAATTAGCTTTCGCCGCGTATTTTTAGCCCTTGCTTCTCTATCTTCTCTCTGAGTTTGAGAATACCCTCAATAAGCGCCTCTGGCCGTGGTGGGCAACCAGGAACATAGACATCGACGGGCACAATTGTATCAACGCCCTGAACGGTGTAGTAACTATCATAGAACTCACCAGCAGAATTGGCGCACTGTCCCATGCTGATCACCCATTTTGGCTCCGGCATCTGTTCCCACAACAGGCGCAGACGTGGCCCCATTTTGATAGAGACAGTGCCAGCGACAATCATCAAATCAGACTGGCGCGGGCTAGAACGGAACACCTCATAGCCAAAACGTGCGATGTCGTATTGGCCAGCCGAGGCAGCGGCGATCATCTCAATGGCACAACAGGCTAGACCGTAGCCAAACGGCCAGATAGAGCGAGAACGAGCCCAGTTTTGGGCCCATTGTATCATGTCAGCGAGATTAGTGAGAATAATAGGATCTTCTTGCTGGCCAGGAACATATTCACTGGGGCCAGAGGCCATCATAATTGGCTTGCGCTTGCTTACTGCACTCTGCCCTTGCTTGTTTTCAGTACTCATATGTATTTCCTCTACTAGGTTGCTTTCATTACACTATTTAGCATAACACACGCTTGCATTCCATGAAAAGAGAGCAATTGTTCATTATAAGTGCCACTTCCTTGCATCGAAGTCGGTAGGGGCCCAATTGATTGTGCCCTGGGTTGGCCAACGAGGACACAATCAATTGGGCCCCTACCGAATGGGATATCCTGTGCTTTCCTGCACATTATAGAATATTTTTATTAAGAGTTACCAGAAACTCTGTGTTGTTGCTGGTTTTGGACATGTGCTGTAGGAGCGCTTCCATAGCTTCGAGGCCACGCTGATCAGCGAGAGTTGAGAACATGCGGCGCATGACGACGACGGCGCGCATGGTTTTGTCGTCGAGCAACAATTCTTCTCGACGGGTGCTAGAGAGAGAGATGTCGATGGCGGGGAAGACGCGACGTTCGGCCAGCTTGCGGTTGAGCACGAGTTCCATGTTGCCAGTGCCTTTGAATTCCTCGTAGATGACATCGTCCATACGGCTACCAGTATCAACGAGAGCAGTGGCGATGATGGTGAGGCTACCGCCTTCTTCGATCTTACGTGCAGCACCGAAAAAGCGCTTGGGTGGGAAGAGAGCGCTCGGGTCGAGGCCACCAGAGAGCGTACGCCCGCTAGGTGATACAGCCAAGTTGTAGGCTCGGCTCAGGCGCGTAATGCTATCGAGCAGAATTACCACGTCGCGCCCACCCTCTACCAGGCGTTTGGCGCGCTCTAACACCATCTCGGCTACACGTGTGTGCGCCTCGGTTGGCTCGTCGAAGGTCGAACTGATGACTTCCGCACGCACGGAGCGCTTCATATCTGTGACCTCTTCTGGACGTTCACCAATGAGGGCAATCATGAGATGAACATCGTCGTAGTTTTCGGTGATAGAGTTGGCAATGGATTTGAGTAGCATTGTCTTACCAGCTTTTGGTGGAGAGACGATCAGACCACGCTGCCCGCGCCCGATGGGGGCTACGAGGTTGATGATACGACCAGAGATGTTGGCCGGATTTGTCTCCAAATCGAACATCTCACGAGGGAAGATTGGGGTCAAGACATCAAAGTGAGGACGGCGCTTAGCAACTTCTGGGTCTACTCCGTTGATGGCTTCAACGCGTAAAAGCCCGTAGTACTTCTCGTTATCCTTGGGAGGGCGCACCTGTCCAGAGACCATATCTCCAGTGCGTAGACCAAAGCGGCGAATCTGTGACTGAGAGACATACACGTCCATGTTGCCTGGCAGGAAGCGCTCCTGCCGGAGGAAGCCGAAGCCGTCTTCTACAATCTCCAGCACACCAGCGCTGAAGATATTACCTTGCTGCTCGGTATGGCTCTGGAGAAGTCGGAAAACGAGGTCTTGCTTCTTGAGGGTAGTGTAGCCGGAGAGTTCGAGGTCGCGAGCAATTTCGCGTAACTCCGACAAGGTTTTTGTTTCTAGCTCAGCAATGTTCACGATACGTTGGGCGAAGAACATTTTTGCAAAGGAATACGCCCATTCTCCTTTCTGGGTGGATATTTAGGATAAGGCGGGAATACGTCTGTTTTGGGGTATACTAAAAGACACCCCGCTTGCAAAACACGTGGTAACAGGACTTTTGATGATTGTAGAGATGTTCATCAATGTATTTAAGTACACTAGTATACTCTACAAAACACTACTTGGGAACCTGTTGAACTATCTGTGATGCGGTACGTTTCTCTGGAGCTAGCATGAATATACCACATGCACATACCAACTGTCAAGAGGTTATGGACCTTTTGAGGGGCGTTAGCTTTTCGCGCCGATGTACGCTAGGAGCACAATCCGTTGTGCGCTGGGTTGCACAACGATACCCATCTGTTGTATCTTGATACCAACTTGTTCGTTTTCAGGCAGGCTTTGCAACCATTTCCTATGAACTGCCGAGGATCGAAACAAACATAATTAAAAGCTGTAGAGATTATGAAGGAGATACAAACATGTCCGAAATCACAGCCAATGATACTGTGTTTCATACATACCGTTTAAAGAATGGTTTGCAAATTGTCGGCCAGCCAATGCCCGATTTCGAGTCGGTTGCGGTGTCATATTATGTCTGTACTGGTTCGCGTGATGAGCAAGATGCTACTATCGCCGGCGTCTCGCATTTTCTTGAGCATATGGTCTTTAAAGGTACCCAAACGCTCGATTGGCAACAAATTACGCTCGAGTTCAATAAAATCGGGGCTGAACTGAACGCCTTCACCTCACATGAATCCACGATCTATTATGCGCGTGTGCTGGGCGAGTACCTGGAGCGTGCCGTAGCCTTGCTGAGCGATATGATGCATCCCCGCCTGGCCCAGGATGACTTCGAGACAGAAAAAGAGGTAATTATTAACGAGATTGCCCGCTCCGAAGATCAACCTTATAGCTTCACCTATCGACGTATGATGCAGACCTACTTCGGTGACCATCCCCTAGGCCACGACGTGTTAGGCTCTCGTGAGAGTATCCGCGCTATGAAAATTGAGCAGATGCGTGACTACTGGCAACGCCGCTACGCCGCCAACAATCTGATTCTCTCGGTGGCGGGCAAGTTTGATTGGAACCATATCGTCGAACTAGCAGAGCGCTATTGTAGCAATTGGCCGACAGGCAATGCAGATCGCAATGTGTCACACTATGAACCCTCTCAGTCAATCAACGATATTGTCGTTGACAAGAAGCTCAAACAGCAGATTTTGCTCCTGGCGATGCCCGCGGTAGACGTCGTAGATCCCGACTACTATGCTGCTGTACTGGCAGGGAGTATCCTGGGCGATAACGATGGTTCACGCCTCTACTGGAATATCCATCAGAAAGGACTGGCAGAGTCGGCAAGTGCTGGCTTGTGGGCCATGCAGGGAACGGGCATCATGCTCATGGAAGCCAACTCGACTCCTGAAGGTGCCCCGCGTGTGCTCAAGCTGCTACGTGCTGAACTGGACAGCCTGCTAGCAGATGGTGTATACGAGGATGAACTGCGTCGCGCCAAGGACAAGTGGATCAGTAGCCTTGTGCTCAGTAGTGAATCGACCTTCGCACGCATGCGCTCACTAGCCAGTGATTGGGTGACAGAAGGACGCCTGGTAAGCCTTGACGAGGAAATCGAGCGCATCGAGCGTGTAACCTGTGAGGACGTGATGCGCACTCTACGTCGCTTCCCCATGCGCGATAAGCAAGTACTCACGGCTCTAGGGCCATTAAGTGAACAAGAACTTGTAGCATAGCTAAGACATATAAGCCTGTTACAAGCAGGCGGTCGCCAAGGTCGCCATGCTTGCTTGTATTTTCATACCTCGTATGCTACACTTAGTACAGGACCACACTAACTTATTTCGCCCCCTCCTCCTGTCGATGGAACAGGAGTAGCGATAGATATATACATGAATAGTTTCTAGCACAAGCTACACTTGTTGTAGTTAGGAGGTCCTTTTTACCTTGACAACAGAAAAAATTCGACTGGTTCCGCTAGGTGGTCTAGGGGAGGTCGGAAAGAATATGATGGTCGTCGAGTATGGTGACGACATCTTTATCGTTGATGCTGGAGTGATGTTTCCCGATGAAGAAATGTTTGGTGTTGATTTAGTTATCCCCGATACGAGCTATCTCGCTGACAAAAAGCATCGTATTCGTGCCATCCTCATCACACACGGTCATGAAGACCATGTTGGCGGCCTGCCCTACATCTTGCCAATGCTTGATTTTCCCCCCGTTTATGCCACTCGTCTGACCCAAGGCTTAATACATGTCAAGCTGAAAGAGCACAAACAACTTGAGAAAGCGACTGTGAACCTCGTTCAGCCAGGTGATTCGTTGATACTAGGTGAGTGTCTAATTGAGTGCTTCCACGTCAATCATAGTATACCCGATGCCGTTGGCATTATCATTCATACCCCCTTGGGGGCTATCGTTCACACTGGCGACTACAAGTTTGATTATACTCCTGTCAATGGCAAACCCGCCGACTTTGGTACATTAGCACGTATCGGTAACGAGGGAGTGCTACTGATGATGGGAGACAGCACGCGCATCGAAGTCCCCGGTTACACGCCCTCTGAGCGTGTTATCAACGACTCATTCGACAAAATCTTTGCCAATGCGCCGGGGCGCATCATGATTGCCACGTTTGCTTCACTCATTTCGCGTGTGCAGCAAGTAGTAGACGTTGCGGTACGCTACGACCGCTTTATCGCATTAGTGGGCCGCAGCATGATTAATAACGTGCAGATGGCTATGGAGCTAGGTTACCTGAATATTCCCAAGGGAACGCTGATTCGAGTCGAAGACCTGAATAAGTTTCAGCCAGAGCAGGCCGTCGTCATATGTACGGGTAGCCAGGGTGAGCCAACCTCAGCCCTCACCCGTATTGCCAATCAGGATCATCGCTCTATACGCATCCAGCCTGGCGACACGATTATTCTTTCGGCCACACCTGTACCTGGTAACGAGAAGGTGGTCAACCGCACAATTAATAGCCTCTTCCGCCAGGGTGCTGAGGTGTACTACCAGGCCATCTCAAACGTGCATGTATCGGGGCATGCCGCGCAGGAAGAACTCAAATTAATGCTTGGCCTGCTGCGACCGCACTTCTTTATGCCCATTCACGGTGAGTATCGCCAGTTGGTGCTGCATGCCAAGTTAGCGCACTCAATGGGGGTAGCCGAAGATCACATTGTGGTGGCCGAGGACGGAGATATTGTAGAAGTTACAGCCGATTCCATTACATTGGTAGATCATAGCGCGAGTGGCAACGTCTTTGTAGATGGCTTGACCGTCGGCGATGTCGGACAAATTGTCCTGCGTGATCGCAAGGTGCTCTCACAGGATGGTATCCTGATGGCTGTTCTCACCATCAACAAGGAGACGGGACAACCAATTGCCGGGCCCGATATTGTCTCACGCGGCTTTGTCTACATGCGCGATGCCGAGGAATTGCTAGAAAACGCACGCCAGCATGTCCTGCAGTCATTCATAGGTCTCAATGGTCATGCCCCAGACTGGTCCTTCGTCAAGGAAAAGATAAAGCACACGCTGAGCGAATTTCTCTACGAGAGAACACATCGCCGTCCCATGATTTTACCCATTGTGATGGAGGTATAAGATACAATCGGTGGGGTAATGCTCCACCGACTGTGTCGCAGACCCTATTGCTTCTCTGGAACATTTGCGCTATCATACGGGTATCTCTACGTTTCTACGCAAAGAGAGGAGAGAACCGGCTATGGCAGGCGACCAGCAGAAGAAAGAGTCGAAGCGGCAAAACGAACGTGTTGTACCAAGCCTTGCAGCGGGTCCTGCTCGTGTAAGCCGAGCTGCTGGTAGTATTGGTTCTCAGAGCGCCAAGAAAACTAGACAAGGCGTGCAGAGCCTATCCTCCTTGCAGCAAACTCAACGTGGTGGACAACGTAGAAAGCAGACGAGGAAGACCAAGAGAGGCGGCTCATCTAGCAGGTCGGCACCTCCAGTTGTGCCTACTACACGTGATAGCCAATTTATCAAGTGGCTCCAGCATCAATGGAATAGCATGGAGCCACACCAGCAGCAACGCTTTTTCAGCTTCATCCTGCTGATCTTCTCTCTGCTGCTATTTGGTTCGCTTACCATCTTTCGCTCTACACCCATTTTGGGTGCAATCGGTGTAACTTTCCTCAAGTTCTTCAACTGGTCTGCCTATCTGCTTGCCCTTGGTCTGATTGCCTTCGCTGTTGCTCACCTGGCAGAAGGTATCCTTAAGCAACGCTTTCTGCGCTGGTCAACGGTCATTGGTCTGCTATGTATTTGGCTGCTACTCCTCATCGAGAGTCGCTTGCTCTTTGGTCCAGTAGGCATCCTTGCAGAGGTGCTTATTTACCCACTGCTGGGTTGGTCACTACCCGTCGCACATGTGACAACGCTTGGTCTGCTGCTCATTGCCTTCATTGTTACCTTTCGCATTACCTTCGGGCATGTGTTGAGAGTGTGCCAGGCATTATGCAACCTCTTTTCACCGCCGCACAGACAACCAAGCGGGGGAAATACTGTACGTCCATCGCCATTTCTTGGCCAACGCCCAAAGTACAGCCGCTACGGGGGTGGAGCAATGTCCTTCGACGCTGCTTCGTCCTCAACTCCCAAGCATCAGGCAGGACCACAAGCCGTGCGCCCATCTCGTCGCTCAATTGGTGCAGACAACGATCAAGGTCATAGTGTAGACCCCGACGACGAAACACTGATAGAATTCACACCAGATTTTGGTGAAGAGGATTTCGACGAGGACGTTGACAAGGCTATTTCTCTTCCCAAACATGTGCCACGCGATGCACGTATGCCTCAGCCATTTGATCCAGTCGAACATGCCAAAGCCGTACAGGGTGTCAGTCGGCAGCCCCTCCCCTTCAATCAGGCTCATGCAGTCCCCAAAAACGCAGTTGGCAACAAGAAGCATGAAAGGATGGAGCCGCTGCAGCCTAATCCTAACAAGCAGTCAAGTCGGCAGAAGACAGCGCCACGAGAACCTGACGGTGCGGCACACGCCCTCGACTCGCCTTGGAAACTCCCCGATACCTCGCTGCTGCATAATCCAGAAGAGGTGAAGCTACACATGCTAGGTGACGATACTGCGACACTGGCCAAGCTGATTCAGGACACACTGCGCAGCTTTCGCGTCGAGGCGGAGGTGCGCCAGGAGGATATCAGCATCGGCCCCACTGTCATCCGCTTTGGCATTCGTCCCACTGGCAAGCCCCAATTGATCCAGGATGAGAAGACGGGAAAGATGGTTCCTGTGCGCGACGCTGACGGCAACATCGTCTATGATGTGCGCACACGCGTGAGCCGCATCATGGCCTTGCAGAATGATCTCGCCCTCGTACTAGAGGCCAAGACGATTCGCATGGAGGCACCCGTTCCTGGCCGTCCCTACATCGGGGTGGAGATTCCTAATAAAAACAGCCGTCTCGTCACCCTGCGCGAAGTGCTGGAGAGCAAAGAATACCAGACTGCCAAAGCCAAATCAAAGCTCGCGATTGGCTTGGGCAAGGACGTGGCAGGAGCTGTACGCGTCGGCGATCTTGCTCGCATGCCACACCTGCTCATTGCGGGAGCCACTGGTGCAGGCAAAAGCGTTCAAATTAACAGCATCATTGCCAGCATCATCACTCAGGCTACCCCCGATGATGTACGCCTGCTCATGGTCGACCCTAAAATGGTCGAGTTGAACATGTACAATGGTATCCCCCACCTGCTCTCGCCCGTCGTGACCGAGGTTGAGAGAGTCGTGCCACTGCTCAAGAATGCTATTCATGAAATGGAGCGGCGCTACCGTCTCTTCTCGCAACTGGGCGTGCGTAATCTCGATAGCTACCGACGCATACGTGCTGAGAAGCTTGCCAAGGGAGATAGTTCGCTGGCCAATATGCCCGCTATCGTTATTATCATTGACGAACTGGCAGACCTGATGATGGCTGCACCCGAAGAAGTAGAGGGTATGATTTGTCGTCTGGCGCAACTAGCACGTGCGACTGGCATTCACCTCGTCGTGGCGACACAGCGCCCCTCCGTCGACGTCATCACGGGCCTGATTAAAGCAAACATCCCGACGCGCATCTCCTTCATGGTCAGCTCTGCAGTTGACTCGCGCACGATCATCGACATGGGTGGCGCTGAGCGCTTACTCGGTCGTGGCGACATGTTATATTTGCCAGCCGACGCCGGGCGTCCTGAACGTATTCAGGGTTCATTCGTGGCCGATGACGAGGCCGAGGCGCTGGTAGCCTTCTGGCAGCAACAACACGCCGAGCACCTTGCCGCTGCCAGTGGCGCATCCGGAGCCGCTCTTGCACCAGTCCCCACGCAGATAGTCGAGCCGGGCTGGGAGATACAAGAGCATCCTTCTGATGACTTCGAGCTAGACGACGACTTGCTGGAGAAGGCTGAAGAGGTGGTGCGCGAATACGGGCGTGCCTCCATATCGCTGCTGCAACGCCGTCTACGTATCGGCTATTCTCGTGCTGCCAGACTGATTGATCTGTTAGAGGAACACGGCATCGTCAGTCCCTTTGAGCAGGGCGGACGCTCTCGCGAAGTCCTAGACAACAACGACGACGATGATCGGGGTAATGGTGGGTTCGGCGAAGGCCACACTATAGCCGATGAGGCTGACGATATTATGGCTGAAGAGAGGGCACGCAACGAGTTTCTACGCAAGCAGGCCGCAGCGGGACGCTCGCCTCAGCAAGGAAGGTCGCAGGCTCCAGCAGAACAGCAGGACGATGAAACTTAGATATTCTCCCATTCTCTTCTGCTAATCTGAGCCTGCTTCAGGATTCTCGATAATAGGTCCTCTGCAATGTCACTCTCATGGGGATTAGGTAGACGTACAGTAACATCTCCTCTTATCATCAACTGATGTTTTGCGCCAGAGTATGGACCCTCGAAACCGAGCCGTTTTAAGTAGTAGATCAAATTCTTACGCTTGATTGGACCGAAACGAGGCATCAAGCCACTTCTCTAATGTTCAGGTCAATATTATCAATAACTGGAAGTGAAAGATGCTTTGAGACGCGCAACAAAATCCATTCCTCCAAAACTTCTTCCAACTCATCTCTGCAAGCTTCAAGTGTGTCTGCATTTGCATAAACACCGATAAAACCCGGGATCTCGCCATAAAATGGCTTGTTGCCAGATAGAAGTTCGTATTTTGCTCTATGCATAGCAGCCTGTATATATTTTGTAAGCATTGTTCATCTCGCTTC
>JAFAXQ010000042.1 GCA_019240835.1 Ktedonobacteraceae bacterium | reverse complement strand
CATCGCGTAGATCCTTTGGTCTGTCACTGCATCGACCTCTTCTAGGTCACATACCTCTGCTCGCAGTGCTACCGTATAGTAGAGAGCTAGTTCCCACACCTGCCAGCCCTGTTGCTGGCGGAAATAGCGCAGCAACGCCCCATAGTTGGGTTGTCCTTGCTTCTGTTGGGCTACCAGTGCGAGCAGTTCTTCATACGTGAGAAGTAGGCGGTTTTTCTTCCTGTGAGACATGGCCTGTTCCTCCTGTCTGTCTACACAAACACATGCGTAGAGTGGAGCAAGTGTACACCTCTCAAGAGGAAGAAAATTATACCAATTCATGAAGCAGCATCCTGGAAAGGTATAAATGCTGCTTCATCCGTGTGCTATACTGCTCAGAGGAGTGCTCAAGCATTTCCTTATAGTAGTAAGTCACCTTATAAGGAGGCTTGTCAATCGGCTCTCCGACCATCAACCCAACAGCGGAGCAAAGGTTGAGTAGAGCAGCCACACGTTGAGGCTGAGAATGACCACACTACACGCAATGGCTGCCCAAGTGGTGAGGGGCTTGTTTACCAAGGTGCCCATCAGGTCACGGCGACGCGTAAACATGATCAGGGTAATCACTGGCAGGGGTAGGGCGAAGCTGAGCACTACCTGACTGATCACGAGCGTATTGGTTGGATTCAAGCCGATTATGGCGACGATCACGGCAGGGAGCATGGTGACTAAACGCCGCACCCAGATGGGAATAGTGAAGCCCACAAAGCCTTGCATGATGACTTGCCCCGCCATCGTTCCAACAGTGGAACTGGAGAGACCAGAGGCGAGCAGCGAGATCGCAAAGACAAAACTAGCTGCTCCTCCAAGTAAAGGGGTGAGGGTTTGGTAGGCCGTGTTGATATCAGCTATATCACTACGCCCATGAGCATGGAAGGTCGCTGCAGCCGTGTAAAGCATCGCCATATTGACCAGTCCCGCTAGGCCCATCGCAATCACCACATCGGGAATGCTCCAGCGGAAGATACGCCGTGCCTCCTGTTCACTACGCGGGATAATGCGTTTTTGCGTTAGTGAGGAATGCAAGTAGATCACATGCGGCATGACCGTGGCTCCGATAATACCAACCGCAAAAAGCACGCTTTGGCTACCCCCTAGCCAAGGTACCACGGTGTGGAAGCCAACCTGGCCCCAATCAGGACGAGAGAAGAAGGTCTCGATAATATAACACACCGCGATCACTCCAACCAGGGCTGTGATAACCGCCTCTAACGGACGGAAGCCATGCTGCTCTAGTAGCAAGATGAGGTAAGTGACAACACCTGTAATGAGTGTAGCATAGAGCAAGGGAATGCCAAACAATAAGTTGAGGGCAATACTAGCTCCCAGAAACTCTGCGAGGTCGGTCGCCATTGCCGCAACCTCTGAGATGACCCACATAGTATATACAACGGGTAGACGAAACTGCTTGCGACACATTTCTGCTAGGTTATAGCCCGTTGCCAGCCCCAGCTTTGCCGACATCGTTTGTAGCAACATCGCCATCAGGTTGGCAAGGGCAATGATCCACAGCAGGTTGTAGCCAAAGGCACTCCCCCCCTGGATATTGGTAGCGTAATTGCCAGGGTCGATGTAGGCCACACACGCGATGAAGGCTGGACCCAGAAATGGTAAGATGGCACGTAGACCACGACTACGCCCATCTAAGGCTGCGCGTGCGGCTGCCCTGGTTTTGTCCTCTTCAGCCAGATGATCAAGAGTCATATTCTCAATTGGTTGTGCTGGATAAGTTCTCATTGGATTCTCCTCCACTTGGGCCAGACATCGTTTTGTCGGTCGTCTCATCGGTAATAGGGCGCACGAGAACGCGCCTCGTCACTGTGCCACCAATAGCATGGGTTGTCGCCTCAATAGATAGGGTATACACATCTCCATAGGGGGAAACGGATTCCATACGCAGCATGGCACCAGGCACCAAACCCAGACTGGTAAGATAGCGCAGTAGTTCCGGATCATCGTCGTTCACGCGTTGCACGATGGCTTGCTGTCCTGGTAGCAATTGAGGGAGCGGCAATGTCGGCGTGACAACGACCTTGCCCGTCTTGTTGGGAATGGGGTCACCATGCGGGTCCTGCGTCGGGTGACCGAGCATGATATCCATCCGTTCCTCGAAGGCTTCCGAGATGGCATGCTCAAGCTGTTCAGCCTCAGCGTCCACCTGATCTAATGGGAAGCCCATGATCTGCACGAGGAAGAGTTCGAGCAGTCGATGATGGCGTATCAACTCCGCCGCTACCACTTCTCCATAGGGGGTCAGTACGACTCCATAATAGGGGGTATGGAGCACATACCCCCGTTCGGCAAGCCATTTAAACAACTGTGTGACCGTAGCCTCACTGAGTTGGCCGCTTGGCTCCAATGCCTGCAAACGTTCCCGCATGCCCTTGGTGGTGATGCGTTCCCCCCGTTCATGCAGCTTGTAACAGAGCTTCAAGCAATCGACAGCTCGAATAGGCAAGGTCCGTAATTCAGGGGACATCAGCATTCTCCTCCTGGCAGCAAAGAACCCTTTCTAATTTTTAGTCTTCTAAAAAGAAGATTATCATACTGAAAATACTTTGTCAAGGAAGCGTAAAAAAAAGTTAGAGCAATTGAAAAATTCTTACGCCTTTATTGCTTAGTTTGACACCACCTTCCTTTCTGCGGTATACAAGTAATCGACGAGTACAGCAAGTACATCTATTTCCATCTCTCTCGAAAGGCGAACAAACTATGACAAGTCACCCTTTGAAGCTTGGCTATAAGGCTTCAGCAGAGCAGTTTGGCCCTCGGCAACTGCTCGACTTTGCCGTCGAGGCAGAGGCACTTGGCTTCGATAGCGTCTGGATCAGTGACCATTTCCAGCCCTGGCGGCATACCAATGGGCACGCGCCATTCGCCTTCTCCTGGTTGGCTGCAGTTGGTGAGCGCACTAAGCGTGTGTCGCTGGGCACAAGCGTTCTGACCCCTACATTCCGCTATCAGCCCGCCGTTGTAGCCCAGGCATTCGGCACCCTCGGCGCGCTCTATCCCGGTCGTATGATCTTAGGAGTTGGCTCTGGGGAATCGCTTAACGAGGTTGCGGTCACTGGTATGGAATGGCCAGCAGTAAAAGAGCGTTTAGCACGCTTGCGCGAAGCGGTGACACTGATTCGGCGGCTCTGGACTGAAGAGCTGGTGACGTTTGACGGAGACTATTATCACACACGCAACGCTACGATTTATGACCGTCCGGCACAACCTGTTCCTATCTATATTGGCGCTGGTGGACCCGTGGCTGCTAAATTCGCAGGAAGAGCGGCCGACGGCTTTATCTGTACTTCCGGCAAAGGTGATGCACTGTACCGCGACCAACTCCTACCAGCGGTCGAGGAGGGCGCGAAAGCTGCTGGCCGTGACCCGGCGATTCTCGAACGCACCATTGAGGTCAAAGTCTCATTTGACACGGACCGTGGGCGTGCCTTACGCGACACACGCATTTGGGCGGCACTGGCCTTGCCCGCCGAAGACAAAGTTGCTATTGATGACCCACGTGAGATGGAGCGCAAGGCAGAGACGGTCGCCGACCAAGCTTATAAGCGCTGGCTGGTCTCCAACGATCCCGATGAGCACGTGGAACAGATTCGTCCCTATATTGAGCTTGGCTTTACCCATCTGGTCTTTCACTCTCCAGGAGACGATCAGTCACGGTTCCTGCAGCTCTACGCTAATGAGATTTTGCCACGCCTGAGACAGCGCTGGGGATAGGCAGTCATCTTTTCAAAGATTTTGGCCCACAATCTGATGAACCTTGACGCATAAGACCACACGTGCATCACCAGGATTGCGCCAAGGAACAGCATAGTGTTCTGCCAGCGTATTGAAGAAGGTCCCATTGGGATCGTCTTCAATACGTTCAACAACACCGCTGGCTGACTCAAATCTGCCATGAAAAACTCCTCTCTTCCCAAGAAGAAACTCATCCACTAAATACGAGATCTCGCATAGCGTTTACTAGGCGCGAGCACAATGGGTTGCAGTTCTCCTGCATGCAATGCGGCTTGTCGCCGTTCCGCCGATACGGGCTGGTAGAGTGTTGTACGCTGGAACGGAACGCGACCGAGAGAGCATATAATCTCTTCCATCTGTGCGGGCGGCAACTCTTGACCAAACTCACCCCCTGCCGCACGGGTAATACTTTCATTCATTAGCGTGCCACCAAGGTCATTGGCTCCTGCTTGCAGACAGATTTTTACGCCTTCGCTGCCCATCTTCACCCACGATACTTGAATATTGGTAATATGTGGATGCAGCACGAGCCGTGCCACAGCGTGCATAAGCACTGCTTCGCGGAAGGTTGGCCCTTTGCGTGCTCTGCCCTTCCAATAGATGGGAGCCTCCATATGCACAAATGGCAGTGGCACAAATTCAGTAAAGCCGCCCGTGCGAGCCTGTAGGGTCTTCAAACGCAGCAGGTGACGCGCCCAATAGCGTGGCTGATCCATGTGCCCGTACATGATGGTGGACGTTGTACGCAAACCAAGGCTATGAGCCTCTTGCATAACATACAGCCACTCATCTGTTTTGATTTTATCGGGACATAGCGCGGCTCGCACCTCGTCATCAAGGATTTCTGCCGCAGTACCGGGTAGGCTGCTCAGGCCCACCTCTCGCAGGTGTGCCAGGAAATCACGTACGCGGATACCCAAGGTCTGAGCACCCTGCCACACTTCCAGCGGTGAGAATGCGTGAATATGCATGTTGGGTAACACAGCCTTGATCGCACGACACATGCCCAGGTAAGTCTCGCCAGTATATTCGGGGTGTATGCCACCTTGCATGCATACCTCAGTTGCTCCACGGTCCCACGCCTCTTGAGCGCGTCTCACAATCTCATCAAGGGCGAGATCATAGGGCACGCCGCGCAAGTTCTCGCTTAACTTGCCCTTGGAGAAGGCACAGAATTGGCAACGAAAATAGCAGATGTTGGTGTAGTTGATGTTCCTGTTGACCACGTAGGAGATCACATCACCGTTGACACGTTGGCGCAGCTCATTAGCTGCCTGACACACGGCAGCAAACTCATCTCCACGGGCCTGGAACAGCCGCACTATTTCCGTCTCCATGAGCTGCTGCCCTGACAATGCTTTGTCGATGATTGCCTCGATATGAGGCATACTACTTTGCTTTGCGCTTTGAGACGTAGCTAGCACGACCTGTTTGTAGGAATCAGGAATTGGCACTTGTGCCCCTGGCGACCATGCTTCGACACGAGCATACCCATCACTATCGCACGCTTGTAGGATAGACGACACCAGTCGTTGATCTTGCCACTGCTGTGCATTGAGCGCATAGCTGGGATAGACAGCCAAGCGCTCCAACAATATCTTACCAGCAGTAGCCGTCTGAGCCGCCAAATCGTCTAGATGCGGCCACCGTGCCTCTGGATTGACATGATCTGGCGTGACAGGAGAGACGCCCCCCCAATCATTCAGCCCACTCGTAACAAGCTGTTGATAGGTGCCAGGACTCAGATTGGGCGGTGCTTGAATATTCATCGCTGCCCCGAAAATGATGCGTGCTACGGCTATTGTCCACAGCAGGTCATCCAGATCGGGTTCTGGTGCCTGGGCCATGCGCGTGTTTGCCTTCGCCCGAAAATTCTGGATAATGATTTCTTGCAGATGACCGTAACGACGATGCAGGTCACGCAGCGCAAGTAGAGACTCTATGCGTTCCAAGCGCGTTTCACCAATGCCAATAAGCACACCCGAAGTAAAGGGGACGCGTAGCTCTCCTGCCACGCGGATGGTCGCCAGCCTGACGGAGGGACGCTTGTCAGGAGAGCCATAGTGTGGTCCACCGCGCTCGCACAATCGCTCAGAGCTACTTTCTAGCATAATCCCTTGTGAGACAGAGACACGGCGCAGCAGGGCAATCTCTTCTGCACTCATCACACCGGGATTCACGTGGGGCAGTAAGCCCGTCTCTCGTAGCACAAGTTCTGCCATTGCAGCTAGATAGGAGATGGTCGTTTCGTGCCCCAGGTGAGCAAGTTCACGAGCAGCAACTTTATAGCGCCGCTCGGGCTTATCTCCAAGCGTGAACAATGCCTCTTTACACCCAGCCTCAGCGCCAGCACGTGCAATACTCAGAACCTCATCAGGTGCAAGATACGCTCGCTGGCCTGCTCGTGGAGGATGAGCAAACGTGCAATAGTGACATACATCACGACATAATTGAGTAAGAGGAATAAAGACCTTGCGCGAATAGGAGATGCGGTTGTGATGGGTCTGATCTCGTAGCCGAGCTGCTGTTTCGAGCAGCGGCGCGAGATCAGAAAACTCGGCTAACACACGTGCCTCTGCATCTGACAGATCATATCCTCGCACGACACTATCCAGAATGCTAGACGGCTCTTGCTTCATCAAGTCTTGATCCTTTCAGCTAGGTCGTGACCAGAGACAGACAGAGGTTGCTAGGCGATGCCCGCCATCTTGGCAAAGGCAGTAAGCTCGCGTGGGATGTCGGGGCCTGCTGGCTGGAAGGCAACCTCGGTGGTGCCTGCCTTTGCAATATCTTCCAAGCGCGCCCTCAGGACATCCGCCTCGCCAGTGAAGGTGTGGGACGCGATGAGTTCACCGGTGACGATGGGAGCGTCGATCCCGTTGAGGAAGGTGAGATGGCCTTCGTGGATGTGCAGATAGCGCTCCCGTTCAGGAAATGCCTCAACAGCCTTTAGCCATTGAGCAGCGTTGGGGAGTTGCATCAGACCGCCCTGAGCTCCCACCTGCTCGAAGGCTGAATGGTAGAGGAGGGCTGCGCCGGGTCCCGCGGCGGCCATAACCCTCGGCGAACTAGGACTCTCACCTGGTTCAAGCACGGTGCCGAGAATCATCAGGGCCGACCAGTCGAAGCCGCCAGTAGGGGTGAGCGTAAAGACGCCATCGGCAAGCTCACGAGCAGCAGCTTGGCCTTTAGGCCCGCTCGCAGCCAGAAGGATAGGTACGTGGATAGGTCGGGCAGGAGCCTGTCCGGGTCCATGAAGCATCTTTGTCATGCCACCCTCTACCTCTACCATCTCGCCCGCCAACAAGGCCCGCAACTGACGGACATACTGCGTCACATAGCTCCAAGGCAGCGGACGTTGCCCCAAAGTCACCCGGCCTGTGAAGCCAGGACCGAATACCAGGCTAACTCGTCCTGGTGCCAGATCGTAAAGAGCCGCTACTGCGGCTGCTGTTGCCACGACATGTCGGAGGCTAGCAATGAGTGTGGCAGGGCCAAGGCCGATACGCGTGGTCCGCTCGGCAGCGCGGGCCAGCGTCATCCAAACGTCAAGTTGCAAAGCTGGTGTGTCATAGGCCCAAGCCCGCTTGTAGCCTAGCTGCTCAGCTAGCGCTATGTGATCGGGCGTCTGGGGTGTCGGTGCGAATGCACATGAGATGTCCACTGATATGTTCTCCTCTCTGCACGCTCGTTTGGCAGACTTAGCATTTCGTTAAATGCATACCAGCATATTATACCCATCTTGGCGACTGCATTGCAAAAATGAGATCATAAGCACTTCCCTTTACTTGACGCTCTTCCCAATGCAGTGCTATGCTGAACGCACAGACAACAAAGAGGAACGTATGAGCATCATCGAGACACATATAGAGCGCAGCAGCGCTGAATTTCAGGAGAACACTCAGTACTTCCAACAGCTTATCGAGCAGCTCAATCAATATGTGCAACAGGTACAGCAGGGTGGTGGTGCAGACGCAATTGCCAAACATCGCAAACGCAATAAACTGCTAGCTCGTGAACGCATCCACATGCTATGCGATCCCGACACCCCTTTCTTAGAGTTGAGCCAGTTGGCAGCCTGGGATATGTACGAGAACGAGGCACCCTCCGCGGGCATCGTCACTGGTATCGGGCTGGTTGAGGGACAGGAATGCATGCTTGTCGCCAACGACGCCACGGTCAAGGGGGGCACATATTACCCGATGACCGTCAAGAAGCACCTGCGTGCCCAGGAGATTGCCGAACAGAATCATCTGCCCTGCATCTACCTCGTTGACTCCGGCGGAGCATTTCTGCCCCTGCAAGCCGAAGTGTTTCCCGACCGCGATCATTTCGGGCGCATCTTTTATAATCAGGCGCGTATGTCGAGCCAGCGTATACCACAAATCGCTGTGGTCATGGGTTCTTGTACGGCGGGGGGAGCATACGTGCCTGCTATGAGCGATGAAACCATCATCGTACGGGGCAACGGTACGATTTTTCTGGGAGGGCCGCCGCTGGTCAAGGCTGCAACGGGCGAAGAGGTGAGCGCTGAAGAGCTGGGCGGGGCTGATGTTCACTGTCGCACTTCGGGTGTCACTGATCACTATGCCCTCAACGATGCTCATGCCCTGGCAATCTGTCGCAGCATCGTCTCACACCTGAATCGTCGCCAGTATATCCCCTGGGACATTCATCTGCCCGAGCCACCGCGCTACGACCCCACTGAGCTATACGGTATCGTGCAGCGCGATAGCCACAAGAGCTACGACGTACGAGAGGTAATAGCGCGCATCGTCGACGGCAGCAATTTCCACGAATTCAAAGAACTGTACGGCACCACGTTAGTATGTGGCTTTGCTCGAATTATGGGCTATCCAGTGGGTATTATTGCCAATAACGGCATTCTTTTCTCAGAGAGCGCGCTCAAAGCTACTCACTTTATCGAATTGTGCGCACAGCGCCAGACTCCCCTGATCTTCCTGCAGAATATTAGCGGCTTTATGGTAGGTCGCCAGTATGAAAATGGTGGCATTGCCAAGGACGGAGCAAAAATGGTGATGGCTGTGGCCAATGCGCCTGTGCCACGTTTCACCGTTATCATCGGTGGGTCGTTTGGCGCAGGCAACTACGGCATGTGTGGCAGAGCCTACTCCCCACGCCAGTTATGGATGTGGCCAAATGCTCGTATCTCGGTTATGGGTGGTCAACAGGCCGCTACGGTCTTATTGACGGTACGCAAGGAAGGGTTGGCGGCACGAGGCAAAACGATGACGCCGGAGGAAGAGGCAGCATTTATGCAACCTTTGCTCGACAAATACGAAGAAGAGGGCAATCCCTACTATAGCACGGCTCGTCTCTGGGATGATGGTATTATCGACCCACGCGATACACGCACTGTTCTGGGACTGGGTATTGCTGCGTCGCTCAATGCTCCTATGCCGGATACGCCTTTTGGTGTGTTTAGAATGTGAAGTGCTGGGTCAGTAGAGGGGTATAATGAGATGTGAAACTTCGCCTTCAGTGAATATGCAGCAATCAGGTGTTGTACGAGATTTGGAAAGGCAAGGGGACATGGCAACATATACGTATATTCGCGTTGCGTACAGCTTCGAGAGAAAGATTGCAACCGTCACGCTGCAACGACCAGAGGTACATAATGCCATGAACGCACAAGTCATTGAAGAGCTTATAAGGGCTTTTCTAGAGCTAAGCAGCGATGAGCGCTTGCATGCCGTCGTTCTCACTGGAGACGGTCCTTCATTCAGCGCAGGAGGCGACGTAAATGCGATGAGAGGGGCAGCAAACTTTACGAAAGAGCAGAACGTGAACGACGCGCTCCACCTGGCCGACCTGCTGCACATTATCAATACGCTCCCTTGCCCTGTGGTGGCACGCGTCAATGGCACAGCAATGGGTGGAGGTGTCGGCCTAGTCGCGGTCTGCGACATCGCTATTGCTGCCGAGAGTGCGCGTTTCGCTTTCAGTGAGGTCAAGCTGGGTATTGCTCCTGCCGTTATTTCGCCCTATGTGCTACGTAAGATTGGTGAGTCACATGCACGTCTGCTCTTCGTGACGGGCGAACGTTTTAGTGCAGCCCGTGCCCATGAGATTGGGCTTGTGCATAGCGTTGCTGCGCAAGAGCAGCTTGATGAGGTAGTACAAAAGGTGCTCAAGGAACTGTTGACCAGTGCCCCGCAGGCGATACGTGCGTGTAAAGCATTGGCTTTGAACGTCCCGCAGATGGAGCGTGAGGAAGCGCGCATCTATACCGCGCAGACGCTTGCCCATTTGCGTGTAGGTGATGAAGGACAGGAAGGCTTGCAGGCGTTCCTAGAGAAACGCAAGCCGCACTGGATGGCATAGGCATGTTCAAGAAGATTCTGGTTGCCAACAGAGGAGAGATTGCCGTCCGCATCATGGCGAGCTGTCACGAGATGGGCATACAGACGGTAGCCGTGTATTCCGAGGCTGATCGCTACGCCCGCCACGTGCGCGAGGCAACGTCTGCTTATCTGATCGGACCAGCACCAGCGACACACAGCTACTTATGTATAGAAAAGATCATTGACGTGGCCAAGCAAAGTGGGGCGCAGGCTATTCACCCCGGCTATGGTTTTCTCTCGGAAAACGCGGCCTTCGTCGAGGCGTGCGAAGATGCCGGGGTCGCTTTTATCGGACCTCCTGCCTGCGCCATGCGGCTCATGGGTTCCAAGATTGCAGCTAAACGGCTGGCACAATCGGTCGCTGTGCCTACTGTCCCTGGCTATCGTGGAGACAGTCAAGATGACGCCACGCTACTAGACGAGGCACAGCGCATTGGCTTTCCCTTGCTCATCAAAGCCTCCGCAGGTGGTGGCGGCAAAGGTATGCGCGAGGTGGACGCTGCAGTCGACTTTCTTGAACAGTTGGCCGGAGCCAAGCGCGAGGCACTGGCAGCATTTGGCGACGAAACAGTATTCCTCGAACGTCTCATACAACGACCGCGCCACGTCGAGGTACAGATATTGGCCGATACATACGGCAATACCATCTACTTGGGAGAGCGAGAATGTTCTATCCAGCGCAGGCACCAGAAGATTGTCGAGGAAAGTCCATCCGTCATGCTTACATCAGCGCTGCGTGCTGAAATGGGCAGTGCAGCGGTTCGCCTTGCTCAAGCCGCCGGCTACGTCAACGCTGGTACGATGGAGTTTCTGCTTGATGCCGATAAACAATACTATTTCCTTGAAATGAATACCCGGTTGCAGGTGGAGCACCCCGTGACTGAACTGGTCACAGGGCTGGACTTGGTACGCCATCAGTTCCTGATTGCTGGCGGTGAACCGCTCGGGCTGACACAAGAGCAGATACAGCAGCGCGGTCATGCCATTGAGGTGCGCATTTACGCGGAGGACGCCGAGCGCGACTTCCTTCCATCAACAGGCAAGATCACGGGCATGGTAAAACCAGAGGGACCGGGCATTCGCGTAGATAGCGGCATTGAAAGCGCAGACGAAATCACGCAGTTTTACGACCCGCTGATTGCCAAACTCATTGTTTCTGCTGAGGATCGTCCCTCCGCTGTGGCACGCCTACAAAGAGCCCTTGAACACTATGCCATCTTTGGCGTCACCACCAACATTCCTCTGCTGCACGCTATAGCCGTTCATCCAGCCTTTCAAGAGGGTCTCACCCACACAGGCTTTCTTGATGAGCATCACCTCACCGACAAGCACACCGTGCAAAGCGCAAAGCTGCCAGCAGGGGTACTGATGGCAGCCGCTGTGCAGGCGGTCAACAACGAAACCAGCATGTACAATGCTAACAGCACAGGCGTGCAGGCAAAACCGACCAATCCCTGGAAAGCGCTAGGCCCCTGGCGTATGCTAGACGAAGCGCGTATTATCAGCTATCGCTATGGACAGCAAGAGTATAAGGTTGCGCTTAAGCCAATAGTACCTGCCACGTGGAGCATTCAGCTTGATGAAGGTGTCCCCGAACGCATTACTATCACATGCGACATTGATAACCTTGTGCTGCTCACGCGGGATACAGAGCAGGTGCGAGTATACGTGCAGCAATACACAGACGAGACACAGGTGATTATGCGGGGACAGCTCTACCGTCTGGCACACAGGCAACCGCCAAGTGTAGAAACGAGCGCCAGTGGCACTATAGCAGTATCAGCCCAGAAAATGCTCACTGCGCCTATGGCTGGAACCATCGTCAAGGTACAAGTACACGATGGCGATACTGTACAGGCGCAGCAGGTGCTTGTCATTCTTAGCGCCATGAAAATGGAGCATGCCATCACCGCCCCATATGATGGCACAGTGCAGCATGTGTATTACCAGGAGGGGGCCGTTGTCAGGGGAGGTGACACGCTGGTTGAAATGGAATACTAGCAAATCTGGTTGAAGATCGCAGAGTAAGAGGAAGGAATATCTACAATGACTAATAACTTCTTATACTATGGGGATAACCTGGACACCCTACGGCGCTACATCAAGGATGAGACGATTGATCTTATCTATCTTGACCCACCTTTTAATAGCCAGCAAAACTACAATGTGTTATTTGCCGAGAAAAGCGGTGTACGCTCCACAGCACAGATCAAAGCCTTCGGGGATACCTGGAAGTGGGACCAAGGAGCAGCACAGACGTATCAGCAGGTAGTAGAAGCAGGTGGGACGTTGTCAGAGACATTGCAAGGCTTTCGGCGCTTACTTGGCACCAATAACATGCTTGCCTATCTTGTGATGATGGCCCCACGTCTTGCGGAGCTATGGCGAGTGATGAAGCCTACGGGCACTATTTACTTGCATTGTGACCCTACAGCCAGCCATTATCTCAAACTGCTCATG
>JAFAXQ010000309.1 GCA_019240835.1 Ktedonobacteraceae bacterium | reverse complement strand
TGGTACCTAGCGCCTCCCTCAGGTCATATTCCTTCTCAGGCTCACGACGCTAGATCCTTGATCGACCTTCTGATATTGGCAGTTCCTGGAGGAAGTATAGAGCATTTTCATGGATGGTGGTGCCCTGCTGGGGCATGACTATTCCTTCCAATAATTGCCGCTCGTACTCGGGCAAACGCAGATACAGTTCTATGAGCGAATCAAGCCGTTTCCCATCAATGTCCTGGTAGACGAGGCCGATGATTTGGCCCGGAGGAACACCCAAAAAGAATGCCAGTTTGCGACAATTTTCGAGTGTCGGGCGCGCACCATTCAGGTAGCCATGAATCGTCTGCTTGGCAATACCTGCCCCACGGGCAAGCGCAACAATGGATAGACGACGTTCTTGCATTGCCTGCACTAAAAATGCTTCTAGTGTGGTGACCTCTTTCTGATCGTGCTTATTCATGACCGACATCATAGACTACTTCTAAGGTCAATCAATGTGTCCGTATAAGGTTGTGGTCACGACTGTATGCTATATAAGTCAACCCATTTGACATCTCCAATCACAATCATTCATACTGTGAAGCAGTAGCACAGGCAAAAGATAAGACAACAATCCTGGGGTCTTTTATGAGTTTCAGCTTGAGTGAGCAGATACGAGAGTTCGAACAGGGCCTTTTACAGAATCAGGTCGCCATTGTGACAGGTGCAGCGAAAGGTATCGGGCAGGGTATTGCTCTTGGAATGGCACGAGAGAGTGCTGTTGTTGTTATAGCGGACGTTGACGAGGCAGGTTCTCATGTGACGGAGAACATGATACGCCTATCTGGCGGCACCGCACTTACAGTATTTACAGATATGAGCAACGAGCAGCACGCTCAGCGGCTGGTGGACGCCGCGCTTGCTCAATTTGGCCGCATTGATATTCTCGTGAATAATGTCGGCATTGGCGTTCATACGCAGGGCGGCATTCTGGCGATGAGCAGAGAGGATGGAGTGAAGATCGTGAGAACCAACCTGGTTGAGCCTCTTTTCCTCACACAGCGGGTTGCCAGGGAGATGATCGCACGCAACATCCACGGCTCGATTCTCTTTACTTCGTCTATTCATGCTAGGGTGACCTATCTGGATCCGCTCTACACTGCAACAAAAGCTGCGCTTGAAATGCTAGTACGCGATGTTGCAGTTGAACTGGCAGACTATGGCATTCGCGTCAATGCGGTTGCTCCAGGCAGCATTGCTACACGAGGACAGACAGATCGCACGTATCCGTTTGTCCCATTGGGCTATAAGGGAACACCGACAGATGTGGCACATGCTATGGTGTTTCTGGCGTCACAGAAGGCAAGCTACATTACCGGACAAACGCTGACAGTGGATGGTGGGTTATCGCTCGCTCATGAAGCGTACTGGAATAAAAAAGGCTTTTTAAAGCGCTAAGAGGTCGATGCATTCTCGCGTATAGCCTGGGCGCGTGCCGCTAATATGTCTGCTTCTTTGTCCCGCTGTGTTGCATGAAGCAGAGCTGCATAATTCTCCAGCACTAAAGCGACTTCTGGATGTTCCGGTCCGTGTACCTGCTCTTGTATTTTGAGTGCTTGCTGGTAGAGCGGTTCTGCCTCTTGATACTTGTGCTGCTCCCGGTAGACTTCGGCGAGGTCGTTCAAAGTGCTAGCTACATCGGGGTGTTCTGGTCCGAGAGAACGCTCACTGATGTCTCGCGCTTGCAGATAGAACGCCTCTGCATCCTCGTAACGACCTTGATGGCGGAAGATGAGTGCTAAGCTACCCAGATATGCGGCCATATAGGGATGCTCTGGCCCTAGCACCTGTTCGCACATACGTAGACCCCTGTGTAGGAGCGGCTCTGCTTCGGCGTCTTTGCCTTCATCAAGATAGAGCTTTGCCAGGAAGTACACGCTCAACACCGTATCGGGATTATCTTCTCCGAATGCCTTCTCGCGAATCACCAGTGAACGGCGCAAGAGCGGCTCTGCCTGGGCGTATCTTCTCTGACTGATATAGAGGACAGCAAGGTTGTTAAGTCCCTCTGCCACGTCGGGATGCTGTGGCCCAAGCGTTTTCTCCCAGATAGCAAGCGCCTGCTGATATAACTGTTCTACCCCTGCATATTTTCCCCAGTCAGCATAGAGCAAGGCCAGGTTATGTAAACTCAATGCCACATCAGGATGCTCCCGACCGAGAACGCGCTCACGGATGCTCAGAGCTTGTTGGTAGAGCGGCTCTGCGTCGGCATATTTGCCCAGCATATAAGACAACTCTGCTATTCGATACAGCGTCTCTGTAACATCACGCTGCTCTTCTGTGAAAAACTGTTTGCCAATTGCCAGGGCTTGCTGATAGAAAACAGCAGCTTCCGTGTAGACTCCGCGCCGCATCAGGTAGTATCCTGTGCGATTGAGCAACTGGATGGCCTCGGGGAAATGAAGATTCCATTGTGCGATCAGTTCAGCACATACCTGACAGTGAGGCAAACACAACTGGCAGAGTTGCCAGGAGGTGAAAAACCTGGGGTTAGGAAAGACGCGGTTGAGTGCATGGACTGTGCGCTCGACCCACAGTCGCTTTGTAGCTTCATCCATTGCATCCTTGAGCACGATTTGTGTTAAGCGGTGAATAGTAAGTGTTCTGGTCGTTGAGTCGCGATGGATAAGGGAAAATCTGCGTAGTTCTGCAAGTGCGGCATCCAGTTTGAAAGGGTCAGCCGCCACTGGATGAAGAATTGAGCCAAGCTCTGACGCCCCCGACGAGATCAACTCTTCTGGGATAGCATCGGGATGAAGGAAGGCACAGAAGTTGAGCAGTTCAGCAGCCGCAAGGTTGGCCTGCTGCACCTTTTGAAACGAGAGTGCCAGCGTATTGGCAACAGGTTCAGGATGGTCGGTCACAACGCCCCCTCGCCGTTTGAGCAGTTCCGCTTGTCGTATCTGATAGAGGTCGAGATAGCCCGACAGACTACAGGCCACTTCCTCAATATACGCGCCAGCCTGGTCAAGAGCAAGAGGAAGTCCTCCCATTATTTCTACAATCTTTCTTGCAATGATAACATCGGCTTCGGCGGCGCTAGAAAGAGAAGCATCGGGACTAATGCTACTCGCTCGTCGCAGCAGAAAAAGAGCGCCCTCCTCTTGACCCATTTTCTCAATATCGACGCGCCGAGCCAGCCCTCCTAGCGCATATGCTTGTGTTGTAAGCAAGACATGGCCTTTGACATCGACGGGAAGAACGTTGCGGATCAGCGTCAGGTTGTCTGCATTGTCGAAGATGAGCAACCAACTCGAATGCTGTTGGAGCCAGCGTTTGAATGCCTTGGCTGCTGCGCTTTGATCTTGAGCATTCTTTTCAGGCAGTTGTAGCAGGTCGGTGATCGTGACGACGTCTGTGAGCAAGGTTTCGTAGGTATCCGACGAGACCCAGAACACGTGCTGATAGTCGTCGCGATAGCGGTACGCATATTCAACGGCGGCCTGCGTTTTCCCCACGCCGCTCATCCCGCTGAGCGCCCCTGCTAGCGCAGGTGTCTTACTCGTGCGCAGAGTGCTATATAACTGCTTGAGAGTCTCGTCACGGTTGGTAAAGAAGGGGTTGCGTGCATAGGGAATATTCCAGACAGGCAAGTGGGTAGGTTGGCTGTCAACAAAAGGCGCTCTCCTTTCTGTCTGTGCGGTCCTTTTTGTGATGACAGTACGGATGCCTTTAGCGACATCCAAGAATGCTTCATCGCGATTCTGCCAGCTAGTAATTGGCTTTGCGTTTGTGGGAAGTGCCTGAAGCTTGGCAAACGGTGTTCCCCGCCAATCGGCGGGACGTAATATGATGGGAATAACAATCGCCTCCCCAGCCTCGTGCCGTTCCATTGCCCGTTGCATCTCGATATCATAGCAGTAATCGGATGCAATAAAGTCGGAACTAATGAGTAAGAGTATGATTGAGGCTGTGTCGAGGTGCCTATCAATGGCGCTGGCCCATTCCGTCCCTGGATCAATGCGGCGGTCGTGCCACTGGGTAATGAGGCCCTGTCGCTGCAAAGCCTTGAGATGCTTCTCTAGCTCGTTGCGCAGTGCTTCATCCGCATGTGAGTAGGAATAGAAGACTTCGACGGCTTGTGACGGAGGCTCTGTCATGGCTAGGTTTCCTCATTTGGAACCAAAGTTGGCAGTTCATGATGGCTAAAGCTGCCACACCTTGGCATTGCTGAATGCTACTTGCGTAAGAGCGCTAGACCCTTTCGGATCGTACGCTGTCACTCCAATTTGACCGACACTTAAGCCTATATTCGGGGCATAGTCAACGTATTGTCCATTAGCATACAGGTATATGTCGTTGCCCAGTGCTACCACTGCCAGCGTGTTGGACACACCAAGACGAGGGTTGAGTGCTGCAGATTTGACATTCTGACCTACTAATCGTAGACCGGGCGCAGCACTAACATCAATAGCATACAGTGCATAGTAGCCACCTACGCCTAGCCCACCACAAGTGCTCTGTTCAGAGCAGAAAGTGAACGCATAGAAATGTGACGAGTTAGAGCGAAAAATGAGACCTCCCGCATCCCCACTAAGGATGCTCATATCCACTTGAAAAGCAAATTTCCCAAAACTGCTGGTTTGAGCTACACACAACTGATAATAGTCAGGAAAAGTCGTAGTCACCTGATACGCTTGATTGACGAAAGCGCAACTTCCATTCGGCTTAGAACCTGTGGACCAGTTATCAGCATTTTGAGCCTGTAACGTGTCGTCAAGAACTGGTCGCCCTTTTGTCGCACAACTATAGATTTGCGACGGAGGTGTTCCCTCTCCGATTGCACATGGTGTCGGTGTGACACCGGGTATAGCAGTGGCAGTGGATGTTCCCCCCCCGGTCGGAACTGGCGGCGGTGTGACATTGGCTATGGGAGTGGCAGTGGATGTTCTCCCTTTGGTCGGAACTGCCGTCGGTGGGGTACTGGCTATATGACCCA
>JAFAXQ010000222.1 GCA_019240835.1 Ktedonobacteraceae bacterium | reverse complement strand
GAGCAGACTAGTCAGCGTAATTGCCAATGCACGGTAAGCGTTAGCCTTCCTGCATCTCTCTGCCGTGTCGACGCTCTGCTCGCACCTTTCCAAATAGCGCTTTCTCGACTTTATCCAATTCAAGTGCAGCCATTCTCCTACGCCGTTCCAAATAAGAGCACGAAGATAGCGAAGCTCTGCCTGGAGAGGCGTGGTTCCAACTCCTCTTCATCGGCGGTCAGCTCATCTAGTGCTTCCGCAATGTACCTTTCTACATGCTTTCCTCACTCTACTATAATCCACATGGGCAAAAAAAGCAACTCCTTGCTCGGCGTGAAGCATCAAAATCGGTGACTCTTCAGGTCACGGTCATAGAGTGCCGAGGATGGAGTAGTAGACAACGTAAATTTCGGTGTGATCTTTATAAGATGCAGAAAAGCGTGCAGGGTTATCGGATCAAAGCTCCTAGCCGACCCTTCCTGGAGACGTTTGCACGCCTCTTCTTTAGAGAGAGGAACGTTATAAGGACGTTGTGATGTCAGCGCATCATAGACATCGACTACAGTCAGAATGCGCGCACTAAGCGGAATCTGCTCTCCACGTAGTCCAAGAGGATAACCATGTCCATCCCAAGCTTCATGGTGATAGAGGACAGGCTGGACGTAGAAGGGATGGACATCACATCCAATCAGAATGCGTGCCCCGATTACCGGATGACGCTGCATTTTACGCCGTTCCTCTTCAGAAAGGGCTGCTGCTTTGTTCAGAATATCATTGGCGATCCATGTCTTACCAAGATCATGTATCAGTGCAGCCAAGGCAAGATCACGTGCCTGTTGCCTGCTCCAGCCGATGTAGCGCGCTAATCGCTGAGAATAGGTCGCCACTCTACGTGAATGCTCGTAGGTGACAAGATCACGTTCTTGAATGCTTTTTGCGAACGAGAGAAGCACTCTTCTTGTTTCTTGCTCGCGATCAAATTTCGTTACGTCCTCCACGTTTTGCTCCCCCCTCACTTTTTGGGCAACCATACTAACTACACTGAATAGAAACTACATGTCAAACTACTTATATCTACAAATTTGATATTTCTCCTCATCCTTGTCTCTTACATAGTAATCTCTGTCATTCTCTTCTGTCTATCTTGCCTAACTAAGCAGTACTTTTGTATATAAAGCAGTGTTTTACATCCTGCCTTTTGGGTCAGCATCCCCCAAATAGTCCTTGTTTCTTGTGGATTTTGCTTTTAATCGCAACCATTTATGATAGACTTTTAATTAAGAACAAATCATTAGGCATTTCTTGACTAGGGAAACGAGAGTAATGAGCAATGACAGAGCAGAGCGTGCAAAACAACTTGAAACAAAATACAACCGACTCATCTCATGAGCAACAAGACGCCGTTTCAGCAGAAATCGGTGAGCGCATCTCACCACGTGAGGAACTGATACACCTGGCAGACGAGTGGATTGCTGCAGCCAGCGATGAGCAAGAAAAGCGAGCATTACAGGCAACAAGAGAAGAACTGCTGCTGGCTTTGGATGGGGGAAGAAAGAGATGATAATCCTAAAGCATTTATTCGTTGAACACTTCAGGCTCCTGCGCTCATTGAACCTACACTTCCCACGGCGCGGCAGTATCTTAATCCAAGGTCCCAACGAGTCAGGCAAGTCAGCACTGTTGGAAAGCATCTATTTTGCGCTCTATGGCGAGCCGCTAAACACTGATTTTGGCAGACACTGGCTCGATGACCTAATACAGTATGGCACAAGCAGTGCTACAGTTACCCTCTCCCTTGCTATCGACAGTAGCGACATGACAATCACACGCACAATTGAACGCGGCAAAGGGCAACGCGTGACACTGCATGTACAACGGCCGGGGACAGGTCAAGAAGAGTTGATTACACGGCTGGGAACGGCCCATGACCGTATCACCGGCGAGCTGGGTGGTATCGATGGCGAGACATTGCGCAACACTTCTCTTATCGAGCAGAAGGGGTTAAATCGCCTAGAAAGTCTGAGCGGTGTTGAGCGCGAGACAGCGATACGTAGGGTGCTAGGTCTTGAAAAGCTAATCCGTCTTACAGAAAGCTTTACAGTCACTCCCCAAGATGAGCAATTACTCAAGGAATGTACTGAGCGTTTACGTCTCGCAGAAATCCAGGCTCGTATCCCTGATCTAAGCAGAGAGCTTAACTCAGTCGAAGTGGCCCTCGATGCGGTGACCGTATGCGAAGATTTGGAAGAAGTGAAGCAGCAAGAGGCTGAGATAGCCGAACAAAAGCTGGCTCTTGAGCAAATTCGGGCGAGGCGTTCAGAACTCAAGGGAGTACAAGGACGCGTACAACAGCTCAAAAAGGCTGATGCAACGCTGAGCAAGATTATCACTGCTTACGATGATATGGCAGAGGCAAGGTATAAAGCTCCTGAATTGGAGAGGCAGATTAGCGATTTAGACCGCAGAGAACATGAAGAGTTACCCGCATTAGAGAGGCGGGTCAATGATCTCATGGAATTGACGCAATTATTCAGTACGTTACAACGTATCTCAAGTGATCTACTCTCCTCGGTCGATACCATCAAGGATCTGGAACAAGACATCAAACAGCATGAAGAGACACTTGATAATCTCAAACATATTCGGGAGCAGATAGCCAACACTCAGGCCCAGATAACCCAGGTGCAACAGAGGCTGCATGAGGTGCAAGAACAGCACGACGCTGCTAGTCCACTCCTGGAAGCCCGTCTGCTACACTTAAAAACTCTAAAAGAGCGACTGGCGGTATTGCAGGAGATGGAAGAACAGTACATGCGCCATGTTACTAGTAAAGGGCTGGCAGAGGAAAACGAGGCTCGGATCTCCAAGACACAGAAAGACCTACACGAGACCCAGCAAGAGTTAGCACGGATCGAACAAGAGGCTAAAGAGACGCAGCAACAGGCGGAAGCGCTTGAGAAACACTGTCATCAATTGAGCATTCGCCAGCAACTGCAAGAGTGGCAGCGCCTGAAGGGTTTGGCTCAAACTATTGCTGAGGCAGAGCAGCATGTCAGAATGGCACATCAGTACCAGGAGCAGCTTACTCTCGCAGCCTTTGCGGCGAGGCGCTCGACAACAAAGTACTTGGGGTTAGTTATTGCGTGCGCTCTATTCTTTCTGCTTAGCGTCGGCGCTACCGTCTTCGAGGCTATACAACACGGGCCATCATTTGTTGCTTTCGCTGGCGTTGCCATCGTGTTTGTCGCTGCTGGAGCGAGTTGGGGGCTTCAATACTACCACAAGGCACGCGAGCGAGAAAGCGCGGTTGATAGACAGCTACAGGATGCTATGAGCAGGGTGAGGATGACGGTAGCAGCTCGCGAGGCGGCTGTTCGCATGGGCAACAACAGTGAGGCACTTGCACAAGCTGAGCATGCGCTTCGTTCTCTCGGTAGTGATGTGCCACGTTCTTTAGAGGAGGTCGAGCATCTGCTAGCCCGAATTGAGGAACCAGTAGAGAGTCTTGCAGATATACAAAAACAAATGCAGGAGAAGCAACACGCTGCTAATGTGGCACGAGATCAGCTCAATGTCAAGATGGAGGCAGTGACAATTCTGCGCAAAGAACAAATACGATTGGAGGAGCAGCATAAGCGTGAAGGATGGGATACTGTCGAAGAGCTTCTGTATGCCGATCAGGCTGCGCTCAAACGCACGCAACAGGAGATTATGCTGCTCGCCAACCAGGAAGGACTTCCGTTACCCAGTATCAACGCTCGTCTGCAGCGCTCTGTTACGCAAAACCAGTTTTCGAGCGCCACTACCAGCCCTGTGAGCGATGAGGAGGTTGTCAATGTACCGGACCTGGATATGCTGGTCGACAGTATGCTTGAAGCGACTGGACGCGAGACCGCAGCACTCGCTAGCAAGCTAGACATGACCGAGGATCTGAAAGTCCAACTGCAAACTTACCAGGATAAGCTGGATGATCTGTTTACCCGCGAACGGCAGATTCAACAACTCAATGCGCAATATGAGGCGAACAACCCTAGGCAGCAACTTGAGCTGGCGCGAGACCAGCAAATGGTTCTGCGCAACACTTTGCAGAATCTACAAGAGTCCTTGCGTCAACGCGTGAAGCCACTAGGTGTAGCCTTCGGCCAGACTACAATCGCCAGTGCAGAGGCTGCGACTCGTGAGCAACTAGAGGAACTGCATATCGCTCTGGCCAGCAAGATGTTGCTCCAGGAACAACACGCAGCCTGTATCACTTTAATCAAAGAGCGCCAGGAGTCGCTGGCCGAATATTACGCACAATTGGCGAAGTTTAGCAACTCGCTTGGCAGTTGGATTATGCCACCCAATCCTTTCCCTGACGCTCTCGCGGCTTTGCGTTCACGCTGTCAAAGCGAACTAGAGGCAGCCGACGAGCCAAACACCTTGAAAGAGCTTGACAGCTTGCGAGCACAGGAAGGAGCGTGTAAGGCGAAGGTCGAATTGTGTCACCAGGAAATCAACGAAGCACACGAGCGCATTGCCACTATGCTTGTACAACACAATCGCCCAAAACCTAAAGCCTACACACTGTGTGATATCGTGGCTATTTGGCCGCTACTTGCTCAGTACTCAGCTCAGGATCGTGCCCACCTGGAGAACGAGTATGAAACCCTTGAAAACGACTTGGAAGAACTTGAGAAACAGGAGCTTGCAATGAGCATGCAGCTTCAAACAGACAGTGTGTCCCTCGACCTAGAGCATACACGCACGCTTCTGCAGCAACAGGAACGCTCCTACCAGACTAAGAAGTGGGGCAATCAACTCGTTCAGGCCGTCAACGAACGAATGATGCACAAGATGATGCCGCGCACTACATACTA
>JAFAXQ010000193.1 GCA_019240835.1 Ktedonobacteraceae bacterium | reverse complement strand
GCAAAGCATTATCAGCGAGGTAGGGAGGAGGAGGCAAGAAAGCCAGCACGAGCAAGGTAATGGCCACGGCAAAGACCCCATCGCTAAAAGCTTCGATGCGTCTAGTTTCTTTAACATCGTCCATGTTTGTCTCCACATTCTGTTTCTCTTATGAAAATGGTTCTCTGTCTTGGAAAGGAACGCCATTTTCATGCTTAGCTCTGGCTCTGTAAGCCAGAGCGCTTTAGACCAAGGAGGCATTCAAGAGAGAGCTATCCAATCCGTCACTAATACTAGACGAGAAGAAGAAGGACTTTTAGCAGACGGATTATTGCGCTGTCTTTGCAGGAGCACCGGCGTCTCCTATACCCGTTCTATCGAGCCTTCGGTCACCTGTCCACTGCTATCTATAGCAAACACCCTAGCGTAGGGTGGTTCAGGGTAGTGCTGGTGCGAGAAGATCAGGTAGAGGTAGCCGCTGCGCTTGGCCCACTCGATGTCGCGGGGGGAGGGGTAGGCTTCGGAGTGGGGGTGCGAGTGGTAGTAGATGGTCTGGCCATTGTATTCGTCGATGTCGTAGGAGATGCGTAGCAGGTCTTGGGGGGCGATTTCGGAGAAGTCGTCGGGATGTTGGGCAGCGTTGGCAGTGGGATAGTGCTTCACGACGAAGTTGTCTTTGCTGCCCAACGCACCACAAGCCTCGTTAGGGTAGCCCGCGCTGACGTGGGCTACCATTGCGGCATAGATCGTTTCAGGAATGCGGATCACCATAATACTTTTGCCTCTAAGGTGTCTTCCAGCTCATCGAGTTCGCTGGTCCAGAGATCCTCGCTCAGGTACTTCCAACCGCCATCGGCTAGAATGATGACGACCTTGCCGTGGTCCATGCTGTTAGCGACGCGCAGGGCGACGTGCAGGGCAGCACCACCGGAGGGGCCAGTGAAGATAGCTTCTTGGTCCTTGAGCTGACGTGTACGGCGGATAGCATTGCGACTCGACACTAATATTCTGCCATCCAGGAGTGAGGAGTCGAAGACGGGCGGGACAAAACCGTCGTCGAGGCTGCGCAGGCCCTGCACACCTTCGCCTTGCATTGGCTCAGCAGCAAAGACCTTTATGGCGGGATTGTATTCTTGGAGACGACGTGCGCTGCCCGTGAGCGTGCCACCTGTGCCGAGACCGGCTACGAACACATCTAGGTCGGGCAGGTCTGTGATAATCTCTGGCGCAGTACCCTGATAGTGGGCAAGAGGATTAGCACTATTACCGTACTGGTACAGCATCACGTAGCGCCTATCCTCTTGCACCAGCTCGTTGGCTAGTTTCACCGCTCCATTACTTCCCCGCGAACCATCCGAGAAGATAATCTTTGCCCCATATAGTTCGAGCAGTTGCTGGCGCTCCTTGGTCACATTATCTGGCATGACCGCAACGAATTTGTACCCCTTGACACGTGAGATCATCGCCAGGGAAATGCCTGTATTGCCACTCGTTGGCTCCAGGAGAATCGAACCGGGTTGGAGTTGCCCTTCGGCCTCAGCCTGCTCAACCATCTTTATAGCGATACGGTCTTTGACGCTGCCAGAGGGATTCATACCCTCCAGCTTGGCAAAAATCTGCACGCCTGGATGTGGGCTAAAACTCTTCAATTCTACCAGTGGAGTGTTGCCAATTGTGTCCAGTATGCTACCGTAGCGCATAGAGCTACCTCCTAGTTCTGCTGGCAGCCACCTGCCATAGCAGGCAAGAGGTTGATAGTATCATTGGGACCGATGGTGGTTTTTAACCCTTGCAGATAGCGTACATCCTGATCGTTGACATACACATTGACAAAGCGACTCAGCTCTTGCTCCGGCTGAAGGTGCTCCTTCAAGGCGGGATAGCGTCGGTACAGGTCAGATAGCACCTCCGCAAGCGTGTTGCCTTCAGCAGTGACAGTCTTTGCACCAGCTACAAAGGTTCGTAGGACAGGAGCCAAACGAACAGTGGCCATAGCGTTCTCCTTAACACGAGAGATATTTCGCCGCCATAGCGGCGAGTAAAAAAGAAAAAAGGGGTTCACCCCACCAAGGGGCTGCATACAGCCCCTTGGAACCCCGATTAAGCAGGAATAGCGCACACGTCGGCGTAGGTCGGCAGATTCTCGGGATGACCATCTTCGCCACAGGCGGCGCAGTTGGGATCACGATAGAGACGAAGTTCGCTGAACTCACCAGCGAGTGCGTCATAGGTGAGCATGCGACCTACGAGTGGATCGCCAAGGCCCAGCAGTAGTTTCAGTGTCTCGGTTGCCTGTAACAGGCCAATAACGCCCGGTAAGACGCCCAATACACCAGCCTCAGCACAACTTGGCGCGAGCGCGGGTGGTGGTGGCTCGGGGTAGAGGCAGCGATAACATGGCCCATCGTATGGCTTGAAGACGGTTAACTGGCCTTCAAAGCGGAACACGCTGCCATGCACGACAGGCTTATTGGCTAGTAGCGCTGCATCGTTGAGCAGGTAGCGCGTGGGGAAGTTATCGGTCCCATCGACGATAACGTCGTAATCGGCAATGATGCGTGCGACGTTGGTTTCGTCCAGGCGCTCGATATAGGTCACAACCTTGACATCAGGATTTAAAGCCTCGATGGTTTTCTTGGCCGACTCCGCTTTGTATTGACCGATACGCTCAACGTTGTGCAAAATCTGGCGCTGCAGATTGCTCTCGTCGACGACATCAGCATCGATAATACCGAGCGTACCTACACCGGCAGCGGCCAAGTAATAGGCAGCAGGCGAGCCGAGACCGCCAGCACCGATGAGCAGTACACGCGAGTCGAGCAGTTTTAACTGGCCCTGCTCACCAACCTCTGGCACGAGCAAGTGGCGACTGTAGCGTTTGGCCTGTGCCTCATCAAGGGTACGTGGCTGCACGAACTGATACCCGTTGCCCTTCCACTGCCCAAAGCCGCCCGCCATAGACACCACGTCGCGGTAACCCATCTCTTGTAGCGTCTTTGCAGCCATAAGTGAACGTACGCCACCAGCACAGTAGAGCACCACCGTCTTGGCTTTATCAGGAACAGCCTCTTCTATCTGCAATTCGAGAAAGCCACGTGGCACATGTATCGCGCTAGGAATATAGCCGTCATTCCATTCGTGCTTCTCACGCACATCTACTAGGACAACATCTTGGCTGTCCGGCTTCTCCGCCTTGCTCTGTTGTGCCAGCACGTCATGTACCTGGGCCGCTGTCCACTCCGCTATCTCCTGGCGTGCTCGCCGCAGAATCTCACGCGATGCTTCACCCATACTCAATCTCCTCCGATTGTTGACTAAGTTAATCTATTTACTCTCTATTGTTACTAACAAAAGCGTACCTGAACGTATTTCATTTGTCAAGGAAGAATATCTGCTATGAGCCTTGGCCAGGGGATGCTTTCTTAAAGATTGTCCTAGACAGGAACATGGAAGTGTGTGAAATTATTCCACATCTCGAAGTGCATGACACTTCCATATCGTAGATCTTCATGGTATACTCTAGGCAACTGTTCCATTCGGCAAAGTTGTTGTACTCCCTACTAGAGTAAGTAGCATAGGAAGGAATGAGCCTATGGGTAGTAAGAAAGATTTAGTCAGAGAAAGCAAGCGACGAAGGCATCCTCCTGTGCCAAACATGCCTCTTGATCCCGTACTAACACACACGGAGCCAAAGAGCGTGCAAGTGCATCTCCCTCAGGAGTCGGTTGCTCGTGGTGATACTTCTTCTGCCTATATTCATAAAAAAGAAGCGCCCTCCGCGTTCAGCAAGATGTTGTGTTCTCTCTTGAAGGGGAAGCGTGAGAGGATGACGCACCTTGCTTGTGAACTAGGAGTCACCCAAGTCACTATCTATCGATGGATGAAAGGCACTTCCAATCCACGGCCAGCCCATCTCCAGCACCTGCTGGTTGCCTTTCCAGAGCATCGCCAGGAGATGCTGTCGGCGATAGAACAGAGCTTCCCTGCTCTGCCGTGGTCCGCAATGGCCAATCTAGAAGAGACACAAAAAGATGTCTACCGACGTGTTATGAATCTCGTCGCGACCGTAGCAGACGCTGACCTACGCCGATGGCAGATCACGCAGACGGTTTTTGACTATGCGCTGCTTCAGTTAGCTGTTGCAGGGCAAGGAGTTGTAATGACATATGCTCAATTGATGCCAGAACGGGCCGATGGCGTTCACTCGCTCTACGAAATCATGACATGCGGTAGTGCGCCCTGGTTACCTCTGCCTCAGAACCACGCGTATTTAGGTTGTACAACAGCGGCTGGCATAGCCGCGATTAGCCAACACATGTTTATCTGGGACGAGGGCGATGAAAATGAGCGGGTGCCAGTTGATGTCGAGAGCTATATACGCAGTAGTTGCGCCTATCCTGTTATGCGCGGAGGTCTGCTTGCTGGCGTGCTCGTTATCTCCAGCACACAACTTGGGTTCTCTAGCAGCCCCATCGTCCGCCAAGCGCTAGTGGAGTATGCACAGCTACTAGGACTAGCTTTGCGCGATGACGAGTTCAAACCTTTCTCGGTGCTGAAGCTCAGGCTACTCCCCAATCTCGCCTGGCAACGAGAAGAGATTGCTAAGTCATACATCAACCGAGTCATTGCTGCTTGTCAGCGAGGGCTGAGCCGCCGTGAGGCGGAGAGCATGGTACAAGCAGAGATAGAACTGGAGTTCGAGGAATTTGCCCTTGTTAGCGATGACATATAAAAAAGAGGAAGTGAGAAAGAGATGACCGAAGCCGTTGTTGTTCATACAGACCTACCTGTAAGTCGTGATGCCGGTCTTGCGCTCGGATGGCAGATTTCTGAAGCGATGACCGCGTCTCCCGATGCCGTTATTCTCTTTGCTTCGCCGGCTTACGACCATACACAGCTCTTGCACGCGATCAAGAAGGCTTGCCATCCCAAGCTGCTCATAGGGAGCTCATCAGCCGGCGAGTTCACCAGCAACGTCCACGGGGAAGGCTTAGCGTGCGCAGTCGCACTACGCTCACCAGAGATGCAGTTCCGGGCTGGGATCGGGCGAGGACTGCGCTCGAACCATGCGCAAGCGGCCCAAGACATTGCCTCATCCTTTCATTCTTGCTTACGGAACACGCTACCGTTCCGCTCAGCTCTGGTCTTAGTCGATGCGCTTGCTGGTCGTACTGAAGAGTTGGTTGAGCACCTCACACAGCTTACTGGCGGAACACATCAGTTCTTTGGTGGTGGATCCGGAGATAATGGGCAGTTTCGCGAGACGCCTGTGTTCTATGATACGGAAGTGGTTTCTGACGCCGTGGTTGCTCTTGAAATTCTCTCTGCCAAGCCATTAGGCATTGGTGTTCGTCATGGCTGGCAACCTGCCAGTCAGGCCATGTACGTCACCAAGGCAAATGGCCCATGTCTGATTAGCCTTGATGACAGACCGGCCGTGGAAGCCTTTCAGGCGTACGCCCACGAGATCAGACAACGTTTCGATCCAGCTACTCCTCTTCCCTTCTTCTTGCATAACCTGCTTGGCATTGAGCTGGGAATAGGCTATAAACTTCGCATGCCCTTGTCAGTAAATCCTGACGGGTCGCTTTTATGTGCAGCAGACATTCCAGAAGGAGCAACCGTTTATATTATGGGCTCAAGCACGAACTCCGCTGTAGAGGCGGCTGAAAGTGCAACACGGGGAGCTATACAGAAGCTGTGCGGCTATAAGCCAGCTCTTGCCCTGCTCTTTGATTGTGTAGCAACGCGGTTGAAGCTGGAGCAGGAGTTTAAGCTTGAGTTGGAGGGGGTGCAACGGGTTCTGGGGCCAACGCGTTATGTTGGCTGCAACACCCATGGGCAGATTGCACGCGCCGAGGGACAATTTAGTGCCTTCCATAACTGTACAGCGGTTGTGTGCCTTATTCCCGACTGACTCAGACTCTCCAGCATCGAATGCTGGAGAGCTTGTTGTTGCCGATAGGAAATGACAACAAGGCCGAGCATCCTCGATGCCCCTTGACACTAAGGAGAAAACCGCATGACAGAAACCAGTGATGTTTGGACGGGCAAAGCCAGCAGCTATGATCGGGCGCGTCCTACGCCGCCACTGGCTTTGCTCGATCTGCTGACGCAGTTGATTCATCTACCGCATCCCACCCTGGTGGTCGATTTGGGCAGCGGGACCGGACTGTCTACCGCGATCTGGGGTGAGCGGGCCGAGCGAGTAATTGGGATCGAACCCAATGCCGACATGCGCAAAGAGGCCGTACACAAAGTCGAGGACCATCCCTACGCGGCACATATCGAGTATCGAGAGGGAGTTGCTCATCGGACGGGCCTGCCTGATGGGTGTGCTGATATCGTCACTGCTGCCCAATCGTTCCACTGGATGGAACCGACTGCAACCTTGGCCGAGATCGCTCGGATTCTGCGACCCGCAGGACTCTTTGCGGCGTATGACTATGATTCGCCACCAGCAATCCATTGGGAGCTTGATCGGCTCGCCCAGGAGGGACATTCGCGCTTCATGGAGCTTGTGCGGGAGCGCGGGCTGGCTCAGAGCCTCAAGATATGGCCGAAGAACAAATCTCTCGACCCCCTGCGCGAGAGCGCTCACTTCCGCTTCACCCGCGAGGTGTTGCTTCATCATATCGAGCAGGGAGATGCGGCACGGTTTCTTGAGATGATGCAGAGCAGTGCGCTCAGCCACCAGTTCCAGTTCACCGAACAAGAGATCGGTTTTGATCGCCTCAGGCAGGCCGCGCTCCAACATATCGGGTCCGAAGCCATTCCCTGGTATTTTAGTTACCGAGTCCGCATCGGCGTCAAGTGAGCGCGGGAATGTGAAAAAGCAAGCCCATCGTGCTTTGCCTGCATGAGATGAACGTGTAGACGTGCTACTGCTCAGTATACAGGAAATTATGAGGTTATCGAGCCGCTCGTGCCCGCGTCTCTCCCTGTCAAGCAGGGAGGAAAAGGGCAAAATCCCCGTACCCTTGTGTATCCCTCCAAATTAGCATATACTACCCCTGAGGTTTGACGTAGTTCCTCACATTGAGCGCGAAGAGGCAAGACAACAACTATGACAGAACCAGCAACACCACGCAAAGACTTCTTCATCAGCTACACGCGCAAGGATGGCACGTGGGCCGAGTGGATCGCCGTGCAACTCGAAGATGCTGGCTACAGCACCATCATCCAGGCTTGGGATATTCGGCCTGGCATGGACTTTGTGCAAGAGATGGACAAAGCGACCCAGATTGCCGAGCGTACTATCGCGGTCCTCTCTCCCGACTATTTCCACTCTCGCTACACTCCTTCAGAGTGGCATGCTGCCTTCCGACGTGACCCGACTGGTGAGCAAGCACTACTCCTGCCCATTCGCGTGCAACCATGCGATGTCGAAGGGTTGCTCGGTTCCATCGCCTACATCGACCTAGTGGACCTCAATGAAGAGCAGGCCCGCGAGAAACTGCTGGCTGGCGTGAATCAGGAACGTGCCAAGCCTGACACGGTGCCCTTTCCCGCCCCTGACCAAGCCCACCCAGAGCGCGCCGAACGCGCTCCGTTTCCTCCCACACTCCCGCCCATTTGGGATGTGCCCTACCAACGCAATATGCTCTTCATTGGACGTGACGAGTTGCTTGCTCAGCTTGCTACCGCCTTGCAATCCGGCGAACCCACCGCCCTCTCCCAGCCACAGGCCATTAGCGGCCTAGGCGGCATCGGCAAGACACAACTAGCTCTCGAATACGCCTATCGGCATCGCCAGCGCTATCAGGTCGTGCTCTGGGCGCAGGCCGACACCCGCGAAAAGCTCACCTCGTCTTTCATCAGGATGGCAGGTGAAAAGCTACTCAATCTGCCTGAGAAGAATGAGCAAGAAGTGAACCGTATCATCGAGGCAGTCAAGCGCTGGCTCCAAAAGCAGAGCGGGTGGTTACTCGTGCTGGATAACGCCGATGACTTGGCGCTGGCAAAGGAATTTGTCCCTCCTGCGTTCAGTGGCCACCTCCTGCTTACTACGCGTGCTACTGCCACAGGTCGCTTCGCCCTTCGCCTGGAAGTTGACGTCCTGTCAGGGGAACACGGAGCGCTTTTCCTGCTGCGTCGTGCTAAAATGCTCGCACCCGATGCTGCTCTTGAAAAGGCTTCGGAGGCCAATCGAACACTTGCCCTTGCCATCTGCGACGAGCTAGGAGCCTTACCCCTCGCCCTCGATCAAGTCGGAGCCTACATTGAAGAGACAGGCGATAGTCTCGCTGACTACCAGCGCATCTATCAGCAACGGCGCAAAGAGCTGCTTCGACGACAGAGCAACGTCTTGCCTGACTATCGGCACACGGTCGCCACGACGTGGTCACTCTCCTTTGAGCGCGTCGAGCAGGCCAACGCTGCTGCAGCGGACCTACTGCGTCTGTGCGCTTTCCTCGCACCTGAAGCCATCCCCCTAGAACTGCTCAGTCAAGGTGCATCCCATCTCGGCCCACAGCTTGCTCCCGTTGCCGCTGATGCTTACCTGCTCAATCAGGCCATAGAGAGCCTGCTTGCCTACTCGC
>JAFAXQ010000126.1 GCA_019240835.1 Ktedonobacteraceae bacterium | reverse complement strand
GCTCTCACTGGGTATATACTCGCGTAGGATTTTCAGATTATCACCGTAGAAAAGGGTGTTCTGTGTGATAGGCTGTGGGTACATGCTCACGATCCATATGTGTTTGTTTTGCTGAACTGTGAGGTTATCATAACACAGAACTATTCTGGTGGCTATTTCAATGCATCTTCTTTCCCAGGGTATGTGGGAATTCCCACATACCCTTTTTGTTGCTTACTGCCTTCATCTAGTCAACGTTCACATCAATCAGCAAACAGAGAGCTACTAGAACAATTCAGGATACTTCACCTGCGTCAGCGCTAGACCGAGCCGTGCCACCTCCACCGAGTGCTTGTAGCTCGTCTCCTTGAGCCGCTGGTATAATGCCTCCACATCTGGCAGCAGGTCGGTTGAGTGTAGTTCCTCCATCATGGCAGCCATATCTATGAGTAGGTTTGCTCCATAGGCGTATTCCTTCTTGTCGATAGCGGCTCTCGCTTGAATGAGATTGCAGAAAATTTGCCGGATCTGTTCAAAACGTCTTTCACCAAAGAAGGGCACTTCGGCCTCAATCAGGTTGAGAGCCTCATCAGGCAGGTGCAAGGCTTGACGAGCAGGGCCAACAAATACCATAGACAACTGGAGCACGTACCTGACCCGATCAAAGCGCAAGAGGTAGGAATTGAGTTCGGTCTGCTCTCCTAGAGCCTGTTCTGCCTCATCAGCGAAAGCCATTGCTTCAGCAACCTCTGCCTTATCCTGTGCCGTACGAGCATGGGCCTCACTTAACATGCACGTCACATACCCATTGAGGGGGCCTGGTAGCTTGTTTTGCAGTGCTTTGGCTCGTTCGAGGGTGCGCAGTGCCGCCTCGTAGTGTCCTCGATCTACCAGATTGATTGCTTGCTGCCAACGCGCAAAACCCTCTACATCATACTGGTTCTTCTCGATAGCCAGCCTGATGGCTTTGGTATGATAGCTATCAGCAATCTCGTAGAAACCAAGCCTATTCAACTCACATGCTGTCAGGGAATTGAAGCCACACAGCAGACGAGTCATCTGCTGCTGCTCTGCTCCACGAACATAGGGCACCTTGTTATGCAGGCATACCACACGGCGTGCTATCTCCTCAAGTGCCCCATAGACTCCCTGGTGCCAGTAGTGCGTCAGCGCCGAGCGATACTCGGCCACGTCAAGGGCTGCTGCTAGGTCGACTGCTGGGACCACAAGCCGTGGTGCCACTTTGGGGGGCACAGTGACACCGAGCGTCATTGGGGTCAGTCCCAGCAGCCCCGCCAGAATCGCTCTGCGGTTGAGGTGCTTGGTGGGCAGGGTATTGCGCTGCTCATAGATGCGAATGGTCTCTTCCTGAATGTCCTCTCCGAGCGCACGGCCATACTCTTCCGCTAGTCGCTTGCGTGTCCAGTTCATAGCTTCTCTCCTGTCCCTGACGACTGCACCGTAGTCTGTCCCATCCTCAAGCATACGCTCCTCCAGGAAGCGAGGTAGATATGGTGTGGAGAGGAGGAGATGAATGCTGGTCGATTGCTACTGTAGAATAGAATATGGCTCAGTAGAAATTTGCATCCCATCCTCTCTGGTATGGTTAGTACGGTGCGGAAATGGATGAACGTGTTGGCCCTTGTGTATTGAGCTACCACTAGTATACTCCTTTTCTGCGCCCACTCGCAAGGCAGGTCTCATAAATTGGGAGTCCTAGATTACAGCGTTGTCTCGACAAATGTGTTATGCTAATAAGAGGTTGCCAATGTCCAATCTATTGCTCTGAGCCAATTCCAACTTTTATATTATAAGGTTGATGTAACCAATGGATAGCTCTATCCGTCTTTATAATGACAGTAACATGCTACGTTCGTCATATGACGAAGAGCATATAAGCCATGCTGGCGTTCCATTGTCGGAGGACGAGAACACTGGAGCAGGGATAGCTTGTGAAGGTGATGAAGAGACACTCGCAGATATTTCGTCGGTTACGGTTGCGCCGCAAGAGCAAGTCCAAAAAGTAGATGTAGCTGAGTTTGAGACAATTTTTCTGCGCTTTCAGGCTCCTATTACTAACTTCATCTATCACACCGTAGGCAATCGCGAACAGGCTGCTGATCTTGCACAGGACGTGTTTGTGAAGGCTTACAAGGCTCTACTCAATGGAACCGTGGTACAACCTGCAGCGTTATCTGCATGGCTGTACCGTATTGCAGCTAATACAACGACCGATTCGCTGCGACGCAGACGCCTGATTTCATGGCTCCCGCTCTCATTGTTCAATGATGACCGTGGCATTGGTGCCGGTGTCATCTCTAACTCAGGTGGAAGTGCAACTGACGGCTTCAGTGCAAACAACGATGATAGCGTGAGTGAAGGACGATCTACTTCAGTCAATG